>NZ_JBFUBK010000055.1:0-39990 GCF_056405815.1 Pseudomonas sp. P1_F1_2
TCAGGCGGAATCAGCCTTTGGATTTGCTGATGATATTCCCCGCATGCAGCCCGCATTCTTTCTGCGTTGCTTCTTCCCACCACCAGCGACCTTCGCGTTCGTGCTGGTTCGGCAGCACCGGGCGAGTGCACGGTTCGCAGCCAATGCTGATGAAGCCGCGCTCATGCAGGCTGTTGTACGGCAACTCCAGCATGCGGATGTAGCCCCAGATTTCCTCGCTGGTCATCTGCGCCAACGGGTTGAATTTGTACAGGGTGCGCTCGGGTGTCGAGAACGCGGTGTCGATCTCCAGCACCGCTACGGCGCTGCGAGTGCCTGGGCTTTGGTCGCGGCGCTGACCGGTGGCCCAAGCGGTTACGCCGGACAGCTTGCGGCGCAGCGGTTCGATCTTGCGGATGCCGCAGCATTCGCCATGGCCATCCTTGTAGAAACTGAACAGGCCTTTTTCCTTCACGAACGGTTCAAGTTTCGTGTAGTCCGGCGACACCAATTCGATGTCGATCTTGTAGTGCTCACGCACCTGATCGATGAAACGGTAGGTTTCCGGGTGCAAGCGGCCGGTATCGAGACTGAACACTTTGACGTTCTTGTTCAGTTTCCAGGCCATGTCCACCAGCACCACGTCTTCGGCACCGCTGAAAGATATCCACAGGTCATCGCCAAACTCGGCGAACGCGAGTTTCAGGATGTCCTGGGCGGATTTGTTGGCATAGGTCGTGGCGAGTTCCACGACGTCGAACGTTGGGCTCATCAGGGCGGCTTCCTACAGGTCGGTGGCGCTGGGCGCTCTATATGGACCAGATGGTAACAAAATCCTGCGGCTACTGGCGCGCCCTCTGCGTTGCGCCCGTCAGCTTGAATCGCTAGAGTTCGGCAGTCTTTTTGCTCGCTCGACTCAATAATCAATACAAATGGGAGTGTCTTGTGGAAATTGCCTGTCTGGATCTTGAAGGTGTACTGGTCCCGGAAATCTGGATCGCTTTCGCCGAAAAAACCGGGATCGAATCGCTCCGGGCCACCACTCGGGACATTCCCGATTACGACGTGCTGATGAAGCAACGCCTGCGCATCCTCGACGAGCACGGTTTGAAACTCACCGACATTCAGGAAGTGATTGCCACGCTGAAGCCGCTCGATGGCGCCATTGAGTTCGTCAACTGGCTGCGTGAGCGCTTTCAGGTGGTGATTCTGTCGGACACGTTCTACGAGTTTTCCCAGCCGCTGATGCGCCAACTGGGCTTTCCGACGCTGCTCTGCCATCGCTTGATTACTGACGATTCCGGTCGGGTGACGAGCTATCAGTTGCGTCAGAAAGATCCCAAGCGTCAGTCGGTCCTGGCCTTCAAGAGCCTTTACTACCGGGTGATTGCGGCGGGCGACTCCTACAACGACACCACGATGCTGGGTGAGGCGGACGCCGGGATTCTGTTCCACGCGCCGGACAATGTGATCCGCGAGTTCCCGCAGTTCCCGGCGGTGCATACGTTTGAGGACTTGAAGCAGGAGTTCATCAAGGCTTCGAACCGGGCATTGAGTTTGTAATCGTTTTCGAGGACGCCATCGCGGGCAAGCCTTGCTCCTACAGATTTTGTGTCGTACGCCGGAAGTCGGAACGACTCAGAACCCGTAGGAGCAAGGCTTGGTCCGGGCGGCGTTCCGACGATGCTTTTAAAGGTTCTGCAGGGTATCGAGCAGCACCTTCACCTTGGTAATCGACTCCTGGTACTCAGCCTGCCACTCGGAATCGGCGACGATCCCGCCGCCGCCCCAGCAACACACCTGTCCATCCTTGACCAGCAGGCTGCGAATCGCGATGGAGCTGTCCATCTCGCCGCGCACATCCAGGTACAACAACGAGCCGCAGTACAAGCCGCGACGGGTCGGCTCCAGCTCATCAATGATCTGCATCGCACGAATCTTCGGCGCACCGGTGATCGAGCCGCCGGGGAAGCTGCCAGCGATCAGGTCCAGCGCATCGCGGTCATCGGCCAGTTCACCGGTCACGCTGCTGACCAGGTGATGCACGTTCGGATAGCTTTCCAGGCTGAACAATTCCGGTACGCGCACCGAGCCAATGCGGCAGGTGCGGCCGAGGTCGTTGCGCAGCAGGTCGACAATCATCAGGTTTTCCGCGCGATCCTTGGGGCTGGCCAGCAATTCGGCGGCGTTCGCTGCGTCTTCGGTGGCGGTCAGGCCGCGAGGGCGGGTGCCTTTGATGGGGCGGGTTTCCACATGGCGTTGGCTGACTTTGACGAAGCGCTCCGGTGACAGGCTCAGTACCGCGCCGCCGTCGGGCAGGCTCTGGAAACCGGAAAAGGGTGTCGGGCACGCCGCCCGCAGCGCGCAGTAAGCGGTCCATGAATCGCCCTCGCAGGGTGCGCGAAAGCGCTGGGCGAAGTTGACCTGATAGCAATCACCGGCCTGAATGTATTGCTGGATACGCTCCAGCGCCTGGCGGTATTCGTCAGCGCTGAGGTCGGCACTCATCGGCGCGTTCAGTTTGAAGGGGGCCACGGCATCAGCCGTCGGCTGGCTGAACAGCGCGATCAGACGCTGGCATTCGCTGTCGATCAACGACGGATGAAACACCAGTTGGCTGGTCTTCAAGTGGTGATCGCTGATCAAGGCCCAGTCGTACAGCCCGAAACGCGCGTCGGGCAATTGCAAATCGTCTTGTGCCTGACTCGGCAGATGTTCCAGGTGCCGACCGAAGTCGTAGCTCAGATAACCGATCAGGCCGCCGGCGAAGGGCAGGTCAAACGGAACATTCGCTTCGCCCAGTTGCGCCAGATTCTCGCGCAGGCGTTGCAGGAAGTCGTTGCCGCTTTCGTCAGGCAGCACGGCCAATTGCGCCAGCGGCCAGGCGCTGAGCAGATCAAAGCGGCCACGCTCGGCACTCGGCCGGCCACTGTCGAGCAGTACGGCGCCGGGGGCATGACGAATCGCCGCGAAGTACTCGGCGGGATTGGCGCGATAGGGGAGCGGGTGTACGGAACAGGTCAACATGGGCGGGGCGGGTCAGCCATCGAGGCGGGGTGGCGATTGTAGTCCTCTGCAGGATTTGCTCCTAGAGGGGATGTCGGGGATTGGCAGGTTGGGGGACGGATAGGGTGCTGTAGCGGCTGGAAATCAGCCATCGCGAGCAAGCTCGGCTCCTACAGGATGATCGTTCCCACGCTCTGCGTGGGAACGATCATTTGCGCAATCCTTGCAGGAGCCGAGCTTGCTCGCGATGGTGGCGACTCGGTCCCGAATCAGCCCTCAACCGCCGGAATATGCCCAAACATCTCCTGCACAAACTCCACCCGCTCACGAACCGTCTCGGTGATCCCGCGTGCCTTCAACTCCTCCAGTCGCGCTTCAACCGCATGCGTGCGCAATGTCAGGCCGCAATCGTTGGCGATCTGGATGTTCAGGCCCGGTCGGGCATTGAGTTCAAGGATCAACGGGCCTTTTTCCTGGTCCAGGACCATGTCGACCCCGATATAACCCAGCCCGCATAGCTCATAACAGCCGGCAGCGAGTCTCATGAAACCGTCCCAGTAGGGCAGTTGCACGCCATCGACGGCGTTGGTGGTGTCCGGGTGCTTGGTAATGATGTTGTTCAGCCAGGTGCCGCGCAGTGTCTCCCCGGTCGCGAGGTCGACACCGACGCCGATGGCGCCCTGGTGCAGGTTGGCCTTGCCGCCGGATTGCCGGGTCGGCAGGCGCAACATGGCCATCACCGGGTAGCCCATCAACACGATGATGCGGATGTCCGGCACGCCTTCGTAGCTGATGCTCTTGAAAATCTGGTCCGGGATCACCCGATACTCGATCAGCGCACGGTCGCGGTGACCGCCCAGGGAATACAGGCCGGTCAGGATGCTGGAGATATGGTGCTCGATCTCCTCATGGCTGATGATCTTGCCGGACACCGTGCGGTAGCGGCCTTCGAAACGGTCGACAATCACAATGATGCCGTCACCGCCCGCGCCCTGGGCCGGTTTGATCACGAAGTCGGTACGCCCGCCGATGATCTCGTCGAGGTTGTCGATTTCTTTCTCGGTAGAAATAACGCCATACAGTTCCGGCACATGGATGCCGGCGGCGATGGCGCGTTCCTTGGTGATGATCTTGTCATCGACAATCGGGTACAGGCTGCGCTTGTTGTACTTGAGCACGTAGTCGGCGTTACGCCGATTGATCCCCATGATGCCCCGGGCTTCCAGGGCCTTCCAGGTCTTCCAGAAGCCGAACATCAGGCGTCAGCCTTCTTCAGGAAAGCCTTGAAACGCACCAGTTCGGTCAAGCGGTAGCCGCGATAGCGACCCATCGCCAGCATGAAACCCACCAGGATCAACAGGATCGCCGGGAAGGTGAACACGAAGTAAACCAGCTCCGGCACGGTCATGATCAGGTGCGCCAGGGACGCTGCGAACAGGGTGCCGATGGCCACTTTCATGGCGTGCCCAGAGCCGCGTTCTTCCCAGGTAATCGACAGGCGTTCGATGGTCATGGTCAGAATCACCATCGGGAACAGCGCCACCGACAGCCCGCGCTCCAGGCCCAGTTTGTGGCTGAACAGGCTGATGGCCGCAATCAACACCACCACGAAGGTCAGTACCACCGAGAGTCTGGGCAGCATTTGCAGCTTCAGGTGTTCAAGGTAGGAGCGTAGCGACAGCCCCAGCGCCGTAATGATCGTAAACAGCATGATGCCGAAACCGAGCTGGGTTTCGCGGAAGGCGAGGGCGATCAGCACCGGGGTAAAGGTGCCGAGCGTCTGAATGCCGATCAGGTTGCGCAGGATCAGAATCACCAGTACGCCAATCGGGATCATCACCATGATCATGAACGTCTGCTGGGTTTGCAGCGGCAGGCCGTACAACGAGTACTCAAGGAAACTGGCGTCGGTGTTTTCGTCGGTCAGCTTGGCCAGGCGAATGGCGTTCATTTCGCTGTTGTTCAGGCTGAAGGTCACGTTGGCTTTTTTGCCGCCATCGACCGTGATCAGGTTTTCATCGCCCGTCCACCACAGCAGGCGGTCGGTCGGCAGACCTTGTTCACCGGTTTCCGGGTTGAAGTACAGCCAGTCGGTGCCATTGAAGCTGCGCAACCACAGTTCAGGGATTTGCGGCTGGTCGGCCACCAGGCGAATGGTGTGGACTTTTTCCACCGGCACGTGGGCGATGGACAGCACCAGTTCGACGATTTTGGCTTTGTGAGCGGAGGAAGGATCGCCGGCCAGCAGCAACTTCACATTGTCGTCGTTGACGTTGTTGACCCGCTTGATGGCTTCACCGATGAAGGTTTCGACGTCGGCCGAGTGCTGGCGAATAGGGGCGAGCAGGGCTTCTGCGGCGATTTTTTCCGGGCCTTCGACGGCGATGCTGTCGCGGAAGGTCGGGCCTTTGATCTTGGATTTTTCGCCGGTGTAGCGTTTGGTCAGCACCAGGCGGTAATAAAGGGTTTGATTGCCTTTGGCCCGACGCGCCGACCAGGTGACCTTGCGGTTGCCGTCGACACGGTTCACGGCGACGCCGTAGTTATTGGAAATGAAGCTCTCGTTGAGGCTGACGTAATCGCGGCTCAGTGGCGGTACGAACATCTGGATCTTGACCGGATCCTTGGCACTGGCGACGAACTCGACCTTGGCGTCGATGTTCCACAAGTCGTCGGTGGCGTCTTCGGTCACGGGAATCCCGAGCACGAAGATCTGATAGGCCGTAACTGAAATGCCCAGCACCACCAGGATGGTGATCAGCAGTTTCAGATGGAGGGTAAGAGAGCGCATTGGAATTACTCTGCGGTATGAGCGTCGGTGGCGCAGGCGGGTTTGCCAGCAGCGTATTTAAGACTGGGGTCAACCAGCGCGTCGAAGCGCTTGAGCGCTTCGGAGCCGATCAACAGCGGGTATTGGAAGGCGCTGCGGTCGGTCAGGTTCACTTCGATGCTGCGTAAAGCCGAACCCATGCAGATGTCCAGCTCGATCACCGGGCGGGCCGTGTACTTCTTGCCTTCTTCCGGGTCGTAGTCACCGGCCCGGCGCTTGATCTTGCTGACCCGGGCCAGTGGCCGTTCGATCGGGTGCGAATGAGCGGTGTCGATGGCTAGATAGAAGCGCACCCAGGATTCGCCATTGCGTTTGAAGCGTTTGATGTCGCGCGCACTCAATGAAGCGGTTTTCGCCCCGGTGTCGAGTTTGGCCGCGACTTCAAGGTTGATGCCATCCAGGGAGGCGTACTCGTTGAGGCCGTACACCGTTTTCCCCGCCGCCGCGGCAAAACCGGGCAGACACAGTAGATAAAGGAATGTAGGGAGAAGCTTGAGTCTCATAAATCCTGGCGCGCAGCGGTCCGTACTTGATTCAAGGCCCTGGCATCGCTGCGCAAGCTCCCTCGTATGCCTATCAGCCATTTGTGACAATCAATGCAGATGTCCCAAACAATTGCGGGCGGCATTCTAGCACGGTGGCTTGATGGCGCCAGCGCTGGCAGGCGGCTATAAATGGTAGTGCTGCTTTGTTATGGTGCGGCAGGTTATTAGACGATTGTCGACAATATCCAATTAACCTTTGACTGTGCGGCCGGTTTTCGCTAGTTTTTGCCGCATCAGCTTTCAAGGTGTCGACAATATGCTGGATCAACTGGATCCCCCGCTCACAACGCAAGACGATTCGGAGACGCTTTCCGAAAACGTCTTCCGGCGTATTCAAGCGGCCATCGTCAAGGGTGAAATCGCCCCGGGCAGCAAGATCTCCGAGCCAGAGCTGGCGCGTACCTACGGCATCAGCCGCGGGCCACTGCGTGAGGCGATCCATCGCCTGGAAGGCCAGCGCCTGCTGGTGCGTGTGCCGCACGTCGGGGCACGGGTGGTTTCGCTCAATCATGCCGAGCTGCTGGAGCTCTACGAGATCCGCGAATCCCTTGAAGGCATGGCCTGCCGTCTCGCTGCCGAGCGCATGACCCTTGAAGAAATCGACGAACTGCGTCGGGTCCTCGAAACCCATGAGCGCGATGAGGCGTTTCAGGCCGGACGTGGCTACTACCAGCAGGAAGGCGATTTCGACTTCCATTACCGGATTATCCAGGGCAGCGGCAATCGCACGTTGACCCAAATGCTCTGTGGCGAGCTTTATCAATTGGTGCGCATGTACCGCATCCAGTTCTCCACCGTACCCAATCGCCCACATCAGGCGTTTGCCGAGCACCACCGAATTCTCGATGCCATCGCCGACCGTGACGGTGAGCTGGCCGAGTTGTTGATGCGCCGTCACATCGGCGCCTCCAAACGCAATATCGCCCGTCATTACCAGGACGGCGCTAACCCGACAGCCAAACGAGGTGAGTCATGAGTTTGAACAAGAGCACTCCAGGCCAGCGTTTCCGCGATGCGGTCGCCAGCGAGCATCCATTGCAAGTGGTCGGCGCGATCAACGCCAACCACGCGTTGCTGGCCAAGCGCGCCGGTTTCAAGGCGATCTACCTGTCGGGTGGCGGGGTGGCTGCCGGCTCCCTCGGCGTACCGGACCTGGGCATCACTGGCCTGGATGACGTGCTGACCGACGTGCGTCGCATCACCGACGTTTGCGACCTGCCGCTGCTGGTGGATGTGGACACCGGTTTCGGTTCTTCGGCGTTCAACGTTGCCCGCACCGTGAAGTCGATGATCAAGTTCGGCGCCGCAGCCGTTCACATCGAAGACCAGGTCGGCGCCAAGCGCTGCGGTCACCGCCCAAATAAAGAAATCGTGTCGTTGCAGGAAATGGTCGACCGCATCAAGGCTGCCGTTGATGCGCGTACCGATGACAGCTTCGTGATCATGGCCCGTACCGACGCCCTGGCCGTCGAAGGCCTGGAGTCTGCCCTGGATCGCGCGGCTGCGTGCATCGAGGCCGGCGCCGACATGATCTTCCCGGAAGCCATCACCGAACTGGACATGTACAAGCTGTTCGCCAGTCGTGTGAAAGCCCCGATCCTGGCCAACATCACCGAATTCGGTGCAACACCGCTGTACACCACCGAGCAACTCGCCGGTGCCGATGTATCGCTGGTGCTGTACCCGCTGTCCGCCTTCCGTGCGATGAACAAAGCCGCGGAAAACGTCTACACCGCTATCCGCCGGGACGGCACGCAACAGAACGTCATCGACACTATGCAGACGCGCATGGAGCTTTACGATCGCATCGACTACCACACCTTCGAGCAGAAGCTCGATGCGTTGTTCGCCGCGAAGAAGTAATGAAGGACGCAATCATGTAGCAGCTGCCGAGCCCGCGAGGCTGCGTTCGAGGCCGAAGGACTCGCCAAATCAGGCGAGGATTTACGACTGCTTCGCAGCCGGACGCTGCCTCGCGGTGCTCGACAGCTGCTACGGATGTGCGATGTAAATCTGAAAGAAATTGCAGATTCCCTGACAAATTCAAAAAATACTGGAGACAGCAATGGCCGAAGCAAAAGTACTCAGTGGCGCCGGGCTCCGTGGCCAGGTTGCCGGGCAAACCGCACTGTCCACCGTGGGCCAGTCGGGCGCCGGTTTGACCTATCGTGGCTATGACGTTCGTGAGTTGGCGGCGGACGCGCAATTCGAAGAAGTCGCTTACCTGCTGCTCTACGGCGAACTGCCGAGCAAAGCGCAACTGGCCGCCTACGTCGCCAAACTGAGCAAGCTGCGGGACCTGCCGCAAGCCTTGAAAGAAGTACTGGAACGCATCCCCGCCGACGCCCACCCGATGGACGTGATGCGTACCGGCTGCTCGTTCCTGGGCAACCTGGAGCCGGAGAACAACTTCTCCGAGCAACACGACAAAACCGACCGTCTGCTGGCCGCGTTCCCGGCGATCATGACGTACTGGTATCGCTTCAGCCACGAAGGCAAGCGCATCGACTGCGTGAGCGACGAGCAATCCATCGGCGGCCACTTCCTGCACCTGCTGCACGGCAAGAAGCCGAGCGAGTTGCACGTCAAGGTGATGAACGTTTCGCTGATCCTCTACGCAGAGCACGAGTTCAACGCCTCGACGTTCACTGCGCGTGTTTGCGCGTCCACCTTGTCGGACCTGTTTTCCTGCATCACTGCTGCAATCGGTTCGCTGCGCGGTCCACTGCACGGCGGCGCCAACGAAGCGGCGATGGAAATGATCGAGCGCTTCAGCTCGCCGGAAGCGGCGATCGAAGGCACCCTCGGCATGCTCGAGCGCAAGGACAAGATCATGGGCTTCGGTCACGCGATCTATAAGGACAACGATCCGCGCAACGAGGTGATCAAGGGCTGGTCGAAAAAACTCGCGGACGAAGTGGGCGACAAGGTGTTGTTCCCGGTTTCCGAAGCCATCGACAAGACCATGTGGGAGCAAAAGAAACTGTTCCCGAACGCCGACTTCTACCATGCCTCGGCGTACCACTTCATGGGCATTCCGACCAAGTTGTTCACCCCGATTTTCGTCTGCTCGCGCCTGACAGGCTGGGCTGCACACGTGTACGAACAGCGCGCCAACAACCGCATCATCCGCCCAAGCGCCGAGTACACCGGCGTTGAGCAGCGCAAGTTCGTGCCAATCGAACAACGCTGAATGGTGGAGGCCGGCTAACCGCAAACCTGTAGGAGCCGAGCTTGCTCGCGATGACGGACTGACATTCAACATTGATGTCGTCTGATACACCGCCATCGCGAGCAAGCTCGGCTCCTACAGGGGATCGGTTTCAATGCAATGCCAGGCCCCACCCTTTGTAACTACCGTGACCCGAGTCCTGACGATGAACACACAATTCCGTAAAACGCTTCCCGGCAGCCATCTGGATTATTTCGACGTCCGCGCGGCGGTCGAGGCCATCCAGCCCGGCGCCTACGACACCCTGCCGTACACCTCCCGCGTGCTGGCGGAAAACCTGGTGCGTCGCTGCGACCCGGCCACGCTCACCGATTCCCTGAAGCAATTCATCGAACGCAAGCGCGACCTCGATTTCCCGTGGTTCCCGGCCCGTGTGGTGTGCCACGACATTCTCGGCCAGACCGCACTGGTCGACCTCGCCGGCCTGCGTGACGCCATCGCCCTGCAAGGCGGCGATCCTGCGCAAGTAAACCCGGTGGTGCCGACTCAATTGATCGTCGACCACTCCCTGGCCGTCGAGCGCGGTGGCTTCGATCCGGAGGCGTTCGAGAAGAACCGCGCCATCGAAGACCGTCGCAACGAAGACCGTTTCCACTTCATCAACTGGACCAAAAAGGCGTTCAAGAACGTCGACGTGATCCCGCCAGGCAACGGCATCATGCACCAGATCAACCTGGAGAAAATGTCTCCGGTGATCCAGGTACGTGACGGCGTAGCGTTCCCCGACACGTGCGTCGGCACCGACAGCCACACCCCGCACGTCGATGCGCTGGGTGTGATCGCCATCGGTGTGGGTGGCCTGGAAGCCGAGAGCGTCATGCTCGGTCGTGCTTCCTGGATGCGTCTGCCGGAAAGCGTCGGCGTTGAATTGACCGGCAAGCTGCAACTGGGCATCACCGCCACCGACATGGTGCTGGCGTTGACCGAGTTCCTGCGCAAGCAAAAAGTCGTTGGCGCATGGCTGGAGTTCTTCGGTGAAGGCGCCGCCGCGCTGACCCTCGGCGACCGCGCAACCATTTCCAACATGGCCCCGGAATACGGCGCCACGGCTGCGATGTTCTACATCGACCAGCAAACCATCGACTACCTCAAACTCACCGGCCGTGAAGACGATCAGGTGCAGTTGGTCGAGCATTACGCCAAGACCACTGGCTTGTGGGCCGACAGCCTGAAAGGCGCGCAATACGAGCGCGGCTTGACCTTCGACCTGTCGACGGTCGTGCGCAACATGGCTGGCCCGAGCAACCCGCACGCCCGTGTGGCGGTTTCGGATCTGGCCGCCAAAGGCATCTCCGGCCAATGGGACGATGTACCGGGTCAAATGCCCGATGGCGCCGTCATCATCGCCGCCATCACCAGCTGCACCAACACCAGTAACCCGCGCAACGTGATCGCTGCCGGCCTGCTGGCGCGTAACGCCAACAAGCTCGGTCTGACCCGCAAGCCATGGGTCAAGTCGTCCCTGGCCCCGGGTTCGAAAACCGTCGCCCTGTATCTGGATGAAGCCGGCCTGACCGATGAGTTGGACAAGCTCGGTTTCGGTGTCGTCGCCTTCGCTTGCACCACCTGCAACGGCATGTCCGGCGCACTCGATCCGGTGATCCAGCAAGAAATCATCGACCGCGATCTGTACGCCACGGCGGTGCTCTCCGGTAACCGTAACTTCGACGGCCGGATTCACCCGTACGCCAAGCAAGCGTTCCTTGCTTCGCCGCCATTGGTGGTCGCTTACGCCATTGCCGGGACCATCCGTTTCGACATCGAAAAAGATGTGCTGGCCGTGGTCGATGGCAAGGAAATCCGCCTGAAGGACATCTGGCCGAGCGACGAAGAAATCGACGCCGTGGTCAAGGCATCGGTGAAGCCGGAGCAGTTCCGCCAGGTCTATATTCCGATGTTCGCCATCCACGAAGACACTGGCCCGAAAGTCGCGCCGCTGTACGACTGGCGCGAAATGAGCACCTACATCCGCCGTCCGCCGTACTGGGAAGGCGCGCTGGCCGGCGCTCGTCCGCTCAAGGGCATGCGCCCGCTGGCGGTACTGCCGGACAACATCACCACCGATCACCTGTCGCCGTCCAACGCGATCATGCTGGACAGCGCCGCCGGCGAATACCTGGCGAAAATGGGCCTGCCGGAAGAGGACTTCAACTCCTACGCGACTCACCGTGGTGACCACCTGACCGCGCAGCGCGCGACATTCGCCAACCCGAAACTGTTCAACGAAATGGTTCTGGAAAACGGCAAGGTCAAGCAGGGTTCGCTGGCTCGCGTCGAGCCGGAAGGCCAAGTGATGCGCATGTGGGAAGCGATTGAAACCTACATGGAACGCAAGCAGCCGCTGATCATCATTGCCGGCGCTGACTACGGTCAGGGTTCGTCCCGCGACTGGGCAGCCAAGGGCGTGCGTCTGGCGGGTGTGGAAGCGATTGCCGCTGAAGGCTTCGAGCGCATTCACCGCACCAACCTGGTGGGCATGGGCGTGTTGCCGCTGGAGTTCAAGGCCGGCACCAACCGTCACACCCTGGCCATCGACGGCAGTGAAACCTACGACGTGATCGGCGAGCGCACACCGCGTGCCGAGCTGACGTTGGTGATCCATCGCAAGAACGGCGAGCGCGTCGATGTGCCGGTGACCTGCCGCCTCGACACCGCCGAAGAAGTGTCGATCTACGAAGCGGGCGGCGTGTTGCAACGCTTTGCCCAGGACTTCCTCGAAGAGTCGGCAGTCGCCGTTTAACACACGCTGTACAGACACGGGACTTCAAGTCCCGTGTCTGTTTTCAAGGTAAGGAGTAACGAGCACATGGCTCACGCAGCTCAGATCAAAATCCCTGCCACCTACATGCGTGGCGGCACCAGCAAAGGCGTGTTTTTCAGCCTGCAAGATCTGCCCGAAGCGGCACAGGTTCCAGGCCCGGCCCGCGATGCTTTACTGCTGCGCGTGATCGGCAGCCCCGACCCGTACGACAAGCAAATCGACGGCATGGGCGGTGCGACGTCCAGCACCAGCAAAACCGTGATTCTGTCGAAAAGCCTCAAGGCCGATCACGACGTTGATTACCTGTTCGGTCAGGTGTCCATCGACAAGCCTTTCGTCGACTGGAGCGGCAACTGCGGCAACCTGACGGCAGCGGTCGGTTCGTTCGCCATCAGTAACGGACTGGTCGAAGCCAGCCGCATTCCGCACAACGGCGTGGCCGTGGTTCGCGTGTGGCAGGCCAACATTGGCAAGACCATCATTGCCCATGTGCCGATCACCAACGGTGAAGTGCAGGAAACCGGTGATTTCGAACTCGATGGTGTGACCTTTCCAGCCGCCGAAGTGCAGGTCGAATTCATGGACCCGGCAGCGGAAGAAGAGGGCGGCGGCGGTTCGATGTTCCCTACCGGCAACCTGGTGGATGACCTCGAAGTACCCGGCGTCGGCACCTTCAAGGCGACCATGATCAATGCCGGCATCCCGACGATTTTCGTCAATGCCCAGGACATCGGTTACACCGGCACCGAGTTGCAAGGCGCGATCAACAGCGATCCGAAAGCGCTGCTGATGTTCGAAACCATCCGCGCTTATGGCGCATTGCGCATGGGCCTGATTTCGAACATCGACGAAGCGGCCAAGCGTCAACACACCCCGAAAGTGGCTTTCGTGGCCAAACCGGCGGACTACGTTTCGTCCAGCGGCAAGGCGATTGCGGCGGGCGATGTCGACCTGTTGGTGCGTGCGCTGTCGATGGGCAAATTGCACCACGCGATGATGGGCACCGCAGCGGTGGCCATCGGCACGGCGGCCGCGATTTCCGGCACGTTGGTGAACCTCGCCGCCGGCGGTGTCGAACGCAACGCGGTGCGCTTCGGGCATCCGTCGGGCACGCTGCGTGTCGGTGCCGAAGCCAGTCTGGTCAACGGTGAATGGGTCGTGAAAAAAGCCATCATGAGCCGCAGTGCGCGGGTGTTGATGGAAGGTTACGTCCGTGTACCGGGTGATTCGTTCTGAGATAAAAGCTAAACCCTGTGGGAGCGGGCTTGCCCGCGATGAGGCCCGCACATCCGAAATTGATGTCGGCTGATACACCGCTATCGCGGGCAAGCCCGCTCCCACAGGTTATTGCATTTCAATAACAAGAATGGTTACACCAACCGAGACTGATCCCTGAACCGAGGTCCCATCAACGAACCACTTCAAGAGTGAATCGAACATGAGTGCCAACGTCGACCAGAACATCCGCCCCGAGTACGACCGTGTCCTACAGGACATTGCCGACTATGTCCTTACCTTCAAAATCGAATCCCAAGAAGCCCTCGACACCGCCCGTAATTGCCTGATGGACACACTCGGCTGCGGTCTTCTGGCCCTGCGGTTTCCCGAATGCACCAAACACCTGGGGCCTCTCGTCGAAGGCACCGTTGTGCCGTTCGGTGCCCGCGTGCCCGGCACCAGCTATCGTCTTGATCCGGTCAAAGCCGCGTGGGACATCGGCTGCACCGTGCGCTGGCTCGATTACAACGACACCTGGCTCGCCGCCGAATGGGGGCATCCATCAGACAACCTTGGCGCGATTCTCGCGGTGGCCGATCACCTCTCGCAAAAACGTCTGGCCAATGGCGAGGCGCCGCTGACTGTTCGCACGGTGCTGGAAGCGATGATCATGGCCCACGAAATTCAAGGTGTGATCGCCCTGGAAAACTCCTTCAATCGCGTAGGCCTCGATCACGTCGTGCTGGTGAAAGTGGCCTCGACTGCCGTCACCGCCAAACTCATGGGCRCCAATCGCGAGCAATTGTTGTCGGCGTTGTCCCATGCGTTCGCGGACGGTCAGGCGCTGCGCACCTATCGGCATGCGCCAAATGCCGGCTCGCGTAAATCCTGGGCGGCCGGCGATGCGACCAGTCGTGGCGTGCGGCTGGCAGGCATCGCGATGCGTGGCGAGATGGGAATTCCCGGTGTGCTGACGGCCAGACAGTGGGGCTTTTACGACGTCTTGTTCAGCCACACCAACAACGATCTGGCGCTCAAGCCTGAAGGCAAACGAGCCTTCAGTTTCTCGCGGTCGTACGGCAGTTATGTGATGGAAAACGTGCTGTTCAAAATCAGCTTCCCGGCGGAGTTTCATGCGCAAACCGCCTGTGAAGCCGCCGTGACGTTGCACCCGCTGGTTCGCAATCGTCTGCACGAGATAGACCGCATCGTCATCACCACCCACGAGTCGGCGATCCGCATCATTTCCAAAGTCGGCCCGCTGGCCAACGCCGCCGACCGCGATCACTGCCTCCAATACATGACCGCCGTGCCGTTGGCGTTCGGCACTCTGGTGGCCGAGCACTACGAAGACGACTTCCACGCTGCGCATCCGATCATCGATGTGCTGCGCGAGAAAATGGTCATCGTCGAAGACCCGCGCTTCACCCGTGAATACCTGGAAGCCGACAAACGCTCCATTGCCAATGCGGTGCAAGTGTTCTTCAAGGACGGCTCCAGCACCGAGAACGTGGTGGTGGAGTATCCAATCGGTCATCGCCGTCGTCGCGCCGACGGTATCCCGCTGCTGGAAGACAAGTTCAAAGCGAATCTGGCCACGCGTTTTACCGCTCAGCGCAGTGCGCAGATTGTTACGCTGTGCAAGGATCAGACTGCCCTCGAAGCCATGCCGGTCAACCGCTTCATGGATTTGTTGGTCATCTGAGCCACTTTTCCACAGGCAGTTTGGTGATCGCAAACCCTGTCAGCAAAATCGCCGAGTAGATCATCAGTTCCCGGGACAAGGTTTGCCCCTCGTACCAGGCGCCGATGATCACGGCGAACACCGGAAAGATGATAAACACGAACGACAAAATGATCGGGCTAAGCCGTTTGAGCAGCAGGAAATAAACGATAAAACCGCCCACCGAGGCCACCAGCCCGAGATAGAGCAGGGCACTCCATGAACGCAGGCTGATCGCCGTAAACACCGGCGCTTCGACCGTCAGTCCGGCGACGAACAACATCAATCCGGCAATGCCGATAGGCAAGGTGTTGTAGGTGATCACGCTGATCGCCGTGCCGTGTTTTTTGGTCACCACATAACACAACGCATGCATCACTGCGGCGCAGAGAATGGCCAACACTCCGAACAATTCGGCATGGTCCAGATGCAGGCCCTGGCTGCGAATAATCATGAACAAACTGCCGAAGCCAATGGCGATGCCGAGTACCTGTGAAGGGTAGATTTTTTCCCGCAGGAACAACGCCGAAAACACCAGGATGAACACGGGCATGCAACTGAACAGCAGGGCGGTCAGCCCGGACGAAACGTGCATCTCGCCGTAGTTGAGCAAGTAGTACGGCAGGCTGAAGTACGACAGCGTGACGAACACAAAAAACCAGCGGCTTTTTTTCGGAAATCGCAGCGGTTCACGACGCAACAGCGCGAAGGTCAGGAACAGTGGAAAGGCCATCAGGAAGCGCAACCCGGCCGCGGTCAATGGCGGCACCGTTTCAACGGCAATCTTGATCCCCAGCCAGGTCGTGCCCCAACTCAGGCACACGATCAGGAACAACACACTGGTAACGAGCGCGGCCAGCCAGGGTTTTTCAGGGGTTGAAGACGTGCTGATGGCGACGGACATGATCGAGCTCCCGGAGTCGGCGCAATTGACCTGCATCTGTAAACGGTCTATCCATGATTGCACCTGTTTTCAGCACGCTATTCGGGGCATCAATGACTGTCAAAACAAGTATTGCCATGGTGTCAATTCTGCGCGACGGGCTGGCCAATGGTGTGGGCGTGAAGTACAAGCGCCTTGCCGATGCCGTGCACAAAAGCATTGTCGACGGATTGATCGAACCCGGCTGCAAATTGCCGCCCCATCGACTGCTGGCCGATAGCGTCGGTGTGACCATCGGCACCGTCAGTCGCGCTTACGGCGAACTCGAACGAATCGGTGTGGTAGTCGCTCGCGTCGGTGACGGGACGTATGTGCGTCAGCAAGGGATGGAGCGTGTGCGAGACGCAGGCTTTCGCAATGTCAGCGACGAACCGCAGCCGTTTTTTGACATGAGCCGCAATCAACCGATTCCGGGGCAGGAGGCGCTGTTTCTGAGCCAGAGTCTGCACGCCGTGTCGCTCGATTCTGCAGCGATGCAGCGCGTCAGCGGCTACACCGCCGATGTCGGTTTGCAGCACTACCGCGAGGCGGGTGCACGTTGGCTTCAGCACGGTGCGTTTGCGCCGCACGCGGATCAGATTGTCTGCGTGAATGGCGGCCAGCACGGTCTGTTGTGTGCCCTGATGGCGCTGCTCAAATCCGGTGATACGTTGGTGACGGAACACCTGACTTATCCGGGGTTGATCAGTGTTGCACGGATGCTGGGGATCAAACTCATCGGCATCGCGATGGACGATGAAGGGCTGATGCCGCAAGCGCTGGAGGACATTTGCCGTCAGCACCGGGTTTCTGCGCTGTACTGCACGCCGACGATCCAGAATCCTACGGCTGCGGTGATGTCCGTCGCACGACGCGAGGCGATTGCACAGGTCTGTCGTCAGCACAATCTGCTGATCTTCGAAGACGAAGCCCACGCGGTATTGGCTCAACAGCGACCGTTGCCGCTGAGCTATTTCGCCCCGGAGCGCTCGGTGCTGATCGGCAGTTTGAGCAAGGCTGTTTCAGCGGGGTTACGGGTTGGCTATCTGCACGCGCCGCAGCCGTTGATCGGACGCTTGAGCGCCGCGGTGCGCGGGACCTGCTGGATGGCCAGTCCGTTGACGTTGGAAGTGGCGAGCCTGTGGATAGAAAACGGCATGGCCGAGCAGTTGTTGGCGCAGCAAATTGCCGAGATCAGCCGTCGTAAATCATTGGTGGCGGGGTTGCTGGAAGGGGCGGTGTACAAGACTCATTCCCACAGTCCGCATTTCTGGATCGAAGTGCCCGAACCGTGGCGGGCGTCGCAGATTGCGGCGGAGCTCAAGGAGAAAAATTATCGGGTGGCGACCGCGGAGGCGTTTGCGGTTGGGCATGCCGCCGTTGCGCAGTGTGTTCGGGCGAGTGTGTGTAACTCGGCGGGGGATGATCGATTGTTGTTGCGAGGGTTTGAAGCGTTGGTGGGGGCGTTGGTCGAGACCGAGTAATCGTTCATCGCGGGCAAGCCATGCTCCCACAGGGGCCTCAGTCGTTCACAAATATTGTGTCCACTGAGGATCCCTGTGGGAGCGATTGCGATCAATCAAGCGCCGCAGAACTACTTGAACCGCCGCTCCACACCTTTCTCCACGAGAATTTTCGCCGAGATTTCTTCGACGGAAAAATGCGTGGAGTTGATGTGCGCAATGTTCTCGCGGCGGAACAGGTTTTCCACTTCTCGCACCTCGAACTCGCACTGGGCATAGCTCGAATAGCGGCTGTTGGGCTTGCGCTCGTTGCGGATCGCGGTGAGGCGGTCCGGGTCGATGGTCAGGCCGAACAGCTTGTGTTGATGGGCGCGCAGGGCGTTCGGCAGTGTCAGGCGCTCCATGTCGTCTTCGGTCAGCGGGTAGTTGGCCGCGCGAATACCGAATTGCATGGCCATGTACAGGCATGTCGGGGTTTTGCCGCAACGCGACACGCCGACCAGGATCAAATCGGCCTTGTCGTAATAGTGCGTGCGGGCACCATCGTCGTTGTCGAGGGCGAAGTTCACGGCCTCGATACGCTCCATGTAGTTGGTGTTGGCGCCAATGGAATGGGATTTTCCGACGGTGTAGGAAGAATGCTCGGTCAATTCCTGTTCAAGCGGTGCCAGGAACGTCGAGAAAATGTCGATCATGAAACCATTTGAGGTCGCGAGAATCTCACGAATGTCCTGGTTGACGATGGTGTCGAAAATAATCGGCCGGAAGCCGTCATTTTCGGCGGCTTTGTTGATTTGTTGTACCATGGCCCGCGCTTTATCCACGCTATCGATATACGGTCGCGTGAATTTGCTGAAGGTAATGTTTTCGAACTGCGCCAGGAGGCTTTGACCCAGGGTTTCGGCTGTGATGCCTGTCCCGTCGGAAATAAAGAAAGCAGATCGTTTCATTTGCACCTTGGGCCTTAAGCTAAAGACGAATCTTGGATATGATAGGCGCGGTTTGTTGGCCGCCAGTGGCCCGCATTCTCACTTATTTTCCAGGTCCAGGCCATACAGCTGGCAAACGCTCCTCCGAGCAGCCGGCTCCTGAGCTTTTCCAACACAGTTAGTGGAGAGATCACCTTGGTAGAGTACGTAGTTTCCCTCGATAAGCTCGGCAAACACGATGTTGAGCATGTGGGGGGCAAGAACGCATCCCTGGGCGAGATGATCAGTAACCTGGCAGGTGCCGGTGTTTCGGTGCCCGGTGGATTCGCCACGACAGCTCAGGCTTATCGTGATTTTCTGGAACTGAGCGGCTTGAACGATCAGATCCACGCCGCCCTCGATGCCCTGGATGTCGACGATGTCAACGCCCTGGCCCGCACTGGCGCCCAGATCCGTCAATGGATCATGGAAGCCGAATTCCCCGAGAAGCTCAACGCCGAGATCCGCACCGCGTTCGCCACGCTGTCGGCCGGCAACCCTGACATGGCCGTGGCCGTGCGCTCTTCCGCTACCGCCGAAGACTTGCCGGACGCTTCCTTCGCCGGTCAGCAAGAAACCTTCCTGAACATCCGTGGTGTGGAAAACGTTATCCGCGCCGCCAAAGAGGTGTTCGCTTCCCTGTTCAACGACCGTGCGATTTCCTATCGCGTGCACCAGGGCTTCGACCACAAGCTGGTGGCCCTGTCGGCCGGCGTTCAGCGCATGGTCCGCTCCGAAACCGGCACTGCCGGTGTGATGTTCACCCTCGATACCGAATCGGGTTTCCGTGACGTGGTGTTCATCACCGGCGCCTACGGCCTGGGTGAAACCGTCGTACAAGGCGCTGTGAACCCGGATGAGTTCTACGTCCACAAAGGCACGCTGGCCGCTGGTCGCCCAGCCATCCTGCGCCGCAACCTGGGCAGCAAAGCCATCAAGATGATCTACGGCGAAGTCGCCACGGCCGGTAAATCGGTCAAGACCATCGACGTCGACAAGGCTGATCGCGCACGTTTCTGCCTGAGCGACGCCGAAGTCAGCGAGCTGGCCAAGCAAGCGATGATCATCGAGAAGCACTACCAGTGCCCGATGGACATCGAATGGGCCAAAGACGGCGACGACGGCAAGCTCTACATCGTTCAGGCTCGCCCTGAAACCGTGAAGAGCCGTACCCAGGCTAACGTCATGGAGCGTTACCTGCTGAAAGAAACCGGCACCGTGCTGGTTGAAGGTCGCGCCATTGGCCAGCGCATTGGCGCCGGCAAGGTACGCATCATCAAGGACGTGTCCGAGATGGACAAAGTCCAGCCGGGCGACGTGCTGGTTTCCGACATGACCGACCCGGACTGGGAACCGGTCATGAAGCGCGCCAGCGCCATCGTCACCAACCGTGGCGGTCGTACCTGCCACGCGGCGATCATCGCTCGCGAGCTGGGCATCCCGGCCGTGGTCGGTTGCGGCAACGCCACCCAGCTGTTGAAAGACGGCCAGGGCGTGACCGTTTCCTGCGCTGAAGGCGACACCGGTTACATCTTCGAAGGCGAACTGGGCTTCGACATCAAGAAGAACTCCGTCGACGCGATGCCGGACCTGCCGTTCAAAATCATGATGAACGTCGGCAACCCCGACCGCGCCTTCGACTTCGCGCAGCTGCCGAACGCCGGTGTGGGCCTGGCCCGTCTGGAGTTCATCATCAACCGCATGATCGGTGTTCACCCGAAAGCGTTGTTGAACTACGACGGCCTGCCGCAGGACATCAAGGACAGCGTCGACAAGCGCATCGCCGGTTACAACGACCCGGTCGACTTCTACGTCGACAAACTGGTGGAAGGCATCAGCACCCTGGCTGCAGCGTTCACGCCGAAAAAGGTCATCGTGCGTCTGTCGGACTTCAAGTCCAACGAATACGCGAACCTGATCGGCGGCAAGCTCTACGAGCCGGAAGAAGAAAACCCGATGCTGGGCTTCCGTGGCGCCTCGCGTTACATCAGCGAATCGTTCCGTGACTGCTTCGAACTCGAGTGCCGCGCGCTCAAACGCGTGCGCAACGAGATGGGTCTGACCAACGTCGAAATCATGGTGCCGTTCGTCCGTACCCTGGGCGAAGCCAGCCAAGTGATCGATCTGCTGGCCGAAAACGGTCTGGCTCGCGGCGAAAACGGTCTGCGCATCATCATGATGTGCGAACTGCCGTCCAACGCGATCCTCGCTGAAGAATTCCTCGAATTCTTCGACGGCTTCTCGATCGGCTCCAACGACCTGACTCAGCTCACGCTGGGCCTGGATCGTGACTCCGGGATCATCGCGCACCTGTTCGATGAGCGTAATCCGGCGGTCAAGAAGCTGCTGGCCAACGCCATCGCCGCGTGCAACAAGGCCGGCAAGTACATCGGCATTTGCGGTCAGGGTCCTTCGGACCACCCGGACCTGGCCAAGTGGCTGATGGAACAGGGCATTGAAAGCGTTTCGTTGAACCCCGATTCCGTACTGGAAACCTGGTTCTTCCTGGCTGAGGGTCAGGCGCAGGCTTGATGTGAATGAAGCCCCGGTCAAGTGGCCGGGGCTTTAAGATTTGAGTAGGGCGGGCTCCTCTGGATGCCGCCCTTTTTTGTGCAAGAGCATTATGCAAAGCAGCAGCAACCTATTTCCTGTCGCCCTGATCAGCGCCGAACGGCGCGGCGATCTGAGCGAAGACGTTTACCGTTTGAAGCCGGGCAACAGCCCTGATGGCACCGTTGAATTGGCCGTCACGCGACTGGGCATGGCCGATGAAGCGGCGGTGCGTGGCGTGCCGGTGATTCTGTTGCACGGCAGCTTTTCCAATCGACGCTTCTGGTTTTCCCCGAAAGGCTTGGGGTTGGGCGCTTATCTGACGCGTCTGGGGTTTGATGTATGGATTCCGGAAATGCGCGGCCATGGCCTGTCCCAGCGCAATCAGAACTACCGCAAGAACCGCGTCGCCGACTACGCTCGTTACGACCTGCCGGCCATCGGTGCTTTTGTGCGCGAGCAAAGTGGCCAGGTCCCGCATTGGATCGGTCACTCGCTGGGCGGGATTACCCTGGCGGCGGCATTGGGCGGTGAGTACATCGGTGAGCCTGTGGTGGCGTCTGCGGCGTTTTTCGGCACGCAAGTCAGCCGCACCTACTGGCCGTTGAAAATACCGCCGGTGGAGTGGGGTGGACGCTTCATTCTCAAGCGCTTTGCGCAGCTGTCGGGCTCACGGCTCAAACGTGGCCCGGAAGACGAGCCGATTGGCCTGGCCCTGGAAAGCATGCGTTGGTACGGTTTGTTCGGGCGCTTTGGCGATGTCGACAAGGACTGGTGGGCCGGATTGGCCAACGTTCAGGTGCCGGTGTTAGCGGTGAGCGCGGTTGGCGATCATCAGGACCCGACGTGGGCATGCCACAAACTGTTCGAGCAGATTGGTAGCGAACACAAGCAGTTCATGAACCTTGGGCGTGAGCATGGCTTTGGCGACAATTTCGGTCACGTGGAAATGCTCGTCAGCAAAGCGGCTCAGGCAGAGGTCTGGCCGTTGGTGGCCCGTTGGTTGGGCGATCAACTGACGCCATTGTTGGGCGACAAGCCGGATCTGGCCGCGGCCATTTGAGCCCGATGCTCTAACAAGGGCATTTCGCTCTGGTCGGCTTGAGGCTAAGATATGACGCATTGTGCTGTTCTGGTCATTTTCAGTGACTGAATTAACGTTTCATTCAGCGCGGCCAACTCGACTGTCTTCTTTTTTACAGGAGTTTCTCGATGAACCATTACCTCACGCCTGACCTGTGCGACGCCTATCCGGAGCTGGTGCAGGTGCTGGAACCGATGTTCAGCAATTTCGGTGGCCGTGATTCTTTCGGCGGCGAAATCGTGACCATCAAGTGCTTCGAAGACAACTCGCTGGTCAAAGAGCAGGTCGAACTCAAGGGTAATGGCAAAGTATTGGTCGTCGACGGTGGCGGTTCACTGCGTCGTGCATTGCTGGGCGACATGCTGGCCGAGAAAGCTGCGAAAAACGGTTGGGAAGGGCTGGTGATCTACGGTTGCATTCGTGATGTCGACGTCATTGCACAGACCGATCTGGGCGTGCAGGCCCTGGCCAGTCACCCGATGAAAACCGACAAGCGCGGTATTGGCGATCTCAATGTTGCGGTGACCTTTGCGGGCGTGACGTTCCATCCAGGCCATTACATCTATGCGGACAACAATGGCGTGATTATCTCGCCAAGCCCGCTGAAAATGCCTGAATAAAGCGTTGCCAACAAAGGAGTGAGGATGTTCGAGGAAGAAAACGCGCAATGGGGCCTGGTGCATGCCCTGGTGCTGGACGGTAAAGGCGGTGCGCGTTCGATAGCCCGGACTGAACTCGATGACTTGCAGCTTCAGGCTTATGAAAGTCTGTGGCTGCACTGGGATCGCAGTCACCCGCAAACTCAGACCTGGCTGCGTAAATCCAGTGGTTTGAGTGAATTCAGCTGTGACCTTCTGCTCGAAGAAAACACCCGGCCGCGCCTGTTGCCGTTGCCGGATGCCGAACTGTTGCTGTTTCTGCGCGGGGTCAACCTGAACCCCGGCGCTGAACCGGAAGACATGGTCTCGGTGCGGATTTTTGCATCGGCCCAGCGTGTTATTTCCTTGCGATTGCGCCCATTGCGCGCAACCGATGAATTGCTGGTGCAGCTCGCCGAAGGCAAAGGGCCAAAAACGGCCTCCGAACTCGTTCTCTATATGGCGCAGTACCTCACCAACAAAGTGCAGGATCTGGTCAGTTGCCTCTCGGAAGTGGTCGATGACGAAGAGGAAAAACTGGATGCCGACGAACGGTATACTCCCGAGCACGGAGCCATTTTGCAGATCCGTCGCAGGGCCGCAGCGCTGAAACGATTCCTGGCGCCGCAGCGAGATATATTCGGTCAGCTGACACGGATCAAATTGCCCTGGTTCGTCGACGACGATGCGGATTACTGGAACGAATTGAACAACAGCCTGACCCGGTATCTGGAAGAGCTGGAATTGACCCGCGAGCGGGTGGGCCTGGTTCTCGAGGCTGAAGACAGACGCTTGAGCGTGCGGATGAATCGCACGATGTACCGCTTCGGGATCATCACCGGGATCTTTTTGCCGATGAGTTTTTTGACCGGTCTTCTGGGGATCAATGTGGGTGGGATTCCGTTCTCGGCCAGTCCGTATGGCTTCCTGATTGCGTGCCTGATGATGGTTTCGGTGGCGGTCGGGCAGTGGTGGTTATTTCGACGTTTGCGCTGGGTCTGAGCATGCGGCATGTGACCCGGGCAAATTTGACCGCGTCTTTCACAGACATCACGAGAGGTGCGTATGCACGATCCGTTTGAACAGTCTTTGCGCGACATGCTCAATGCATCACCGTCCACCCGGGACGACGATGCGTGCCTTGGGCGTGTACTGAAAACCGCCAACCGCCAGGTCGGCGCCGGTGATCTGTTCAGCCTGCTGGGCCGCTGGTTGCCCGCGCTGATGATCGCCCTCAATAACGGCTCGGCCCACATCTCGCCGGTATCCCGTCACCGTAAACCTACCGTTCGCACTGCTGATAAGGCTGATTGAATATGGAACTTGATCTCTGGACTCAGAGCCTCGTCACTGCAATGACTGCGTTATGGACCAAGGTTGCGAACTTCATTCCGAACCTGTTCGGCGCACTGGTCGTGCTGCTGTTGGGTTTTGTCGTGGCGAAACTTTTGGACACTTTGCTGTCCAAGCTGCTGGCCAAACTGGGTCTTGATCGCCTGATGGGCGGTACCGGTCTGACTAAATTACTGTCCCGGGCCGGTCTTCAAGTACCGATCTCTACCTTGATCGGCAAGATTGTCTATTGGTTCGTTCTGCTTATTTTTCTGGTTTCTGCAGCGGAATCCCTTGGACTTGAACGAGTTTCAGCTACGCTGGATATGCTTGCGCTCTATTTGCCGAAGGTGTTCGGTGCGGCGCTGGTCCTGTTGGTGGGTGTCTTGCTGGCACAACTGGCCAATGGATTGGTGCGCGGCGCAGCAGAAGGCGTAGGTCTGGACTATGCTTCCGGGTTGGGACGTATTGCTCAGGGCCTGGTGATCATCATCAGTATCTCGGTAGCGATCAGCCAGTTGGAGGTCAAGACTGACCTGCTCAACCATGTGATCGTTATCGTATTGATTACCGTTGGTCTGGCGGTAGCGTTGGCCATGGGTTTGGGAAGCCGGGAAATTGCCGGTCAGATTCTTGCGGGAATCTATGTGCGTGAGTTGTATCAGGTTGGGCAACAAGTGCGTGTTGGCGAGGTCGAAGGCCAGATCGAAGAGATCGGCACGGTTAAAACCACATTGCTGACCGATGAGGGTGAGCTAGTCTCTCTCTCAAATCGGATTCTCCTGGAGCAGCATGTGAGTAGCCGCTAACCCGGCAAACCCTGCTAATGTACGCCGCCGCAAAATGCCCTGAGGGGCTGCGGCGGACATTGACCTGACTGTCGGCCCGACTTGTTTTGAATAAAGCTCAATCGCTCTCCACGCGCTACGACCCCCGCGAGCTCTCTGATGAGGAGTTGGTCGCGCGCTCGCACACCGAGCTGTTTCACGTAACGCGCGCCTATGAAGAACTGATGCGGCGTTACCAGCGAACATTATTTAACGTCTGTGCCCGATACCTTGGGAACGATCGCGACGCAGATGATGTCTGTCAGGAGGTCATGTTGAAGGTGCTGTATGGCCTGAAGAACTTTGAGGGTAAATCGAAGTTCAAGACATGGCTATATAGCATCACGTACAACGAATGCATCACACAGTATCGGAAGGAACGGCGAAAGCGTCGCTTGATGGACGCTTTGAGTCTGGACCCCCTCGAGGAAGCGTCTGAAGAGAAGACGCCGAAACCTGAGGATAAGGGTGGACTTGATCGCTGGCTGGTGTATGTAAATCCGATTGACCGTGAAATTCTGGTGCTACGATTTGTCGCAGAGCTGGAATTTCAAGAGATCGCGGATATCATGCATATGGGATTGAGTGCGACAAAAATGCGGTATAAACGTGCTCTAGATAAATTGCGTGAGAAATTTGCAGGCATTGCTGAAACTTAGTTCAGCGCAAATATCTCTTACGTGTAGGCAAGTTCTGATAGACTTGCCGCCGAGTTGTCCCCCGGTTTGAGGGACTGCTTTACAATCACCAGATGGGGATTTAACGGATGAAACTGAAAAACACCTTGGGCTTGGCCATTGGTACTCTTATTGCCGCTACTTCTTTCGGCGCTCTGGCACAAGGCCAAGGCGCAGTTGAAGGCGAGCTCAACTACGGGAAGAAGTACAACGACAGCGTTAAGAACGTTGAAGACGGCTACACTCCTGGCGCCTCCATCGGTTACTTCTTGACCGACGACGTATCGTTGAACTTCACCTACAACGCTGAAGACTACACCCGTTCGAACAACAACACTGGCAAGCAGAAAATCGAAGGCGACAGCTTCGGTCTGAACGCTCAGTACCACTTCAACAACGCCGGCGACGCTCTGCGTCCTTACGTTCAAGGTGGTGTTAAGCACGGCAGCATGAGCAACGTTCAAGCTGACGGCCACAGCGGCCGTGACCAGTCGACTTTCCTGACTGCTGGCGCTGGCGTTAAGTACTACTTCGTAGAAAACGTTTACGCACGTGCTGGCGTAGAAGCTGACTACAAACTGGACAACGGCAAGTGGGATTACATTCCTTCCGTAGGTCTGGGTGTTAACTTCGGTGGCGGCAACAAGCCAGTCGCTGCAGCTCCAGCTCCAGAAGTCTGCTCCGACAGCGACAACGATGGCGTGTGCGACAACGTTGACAAGTGCCCAGACACCCCAGCCAACGTAACTGTTGACGCTGATGGCTGCCCGGCAGTTGCTGAAGTTGTTCGTGTTGAGCTGGACGTGAAATTCGACTTCGACAAGTCGGTAGTCAAGCCAAACAGCTACGGCGACATCAAGAACCTGGCTGATTTCATGAAGCAGTACCCATCGACTACCACTACTGTTGAAGGTCACACCGACAACGTCGGTCCTGACGCTTACAACCAGAAACTGTCTGAGCGTCGTGCAAACGCCGTTAAACAAGTTCTGACCAACCAGTACGGTGTTGAATCCTCCCGCGTTCAGTCTGTTGGCTACGGCGAATCCCGCCCAGTTGCTGACAACAAAACTGCAGAAGGTCGCGCTGTAAACCGTCGCGTAGAAGCGCAGGTTGAAGCTAAAGGCAAGTAATTAGCCTTAAGCTCTGAGAAAAGCCCGGCTTAGGCCGGGCTTTTCTTTGTCTGCGATTTGGTGAGGCAAGTCAGAACTACTCAGATTGATTTACTTGTCTTCGCAGTGACTCACACCCCCACAGGGATTGAGTTGCACTGGCCGCTACTGCGCCGATCACCAGAATGGCCGGGCTTTTCAACTCAAAGGCGCCGGCATCTACTTCCATGGCTGACAGGGTGCTGCGGCATTCCCGTTGATGCGGCAGCGATGCGTTTTCGATCATCGCCACCGGCGTATCTGCCGCCATCGCGCCGGCCAACAATTGCTCGCGTATCTCGCTGAGCTTCGCCACCCCCATGTAAACCACCAGCGTCGTGCCACCTTGGGCCAGTGCCTGCCAGTTCAGGCTGCTGCCATCCTGGGTGTGGGCGGTGACCAACGTCACTCCTCGGGCAACGCCCCTCAAGGTCAACGGAATATCGCATTGCGTCGCGCCTGCCAGCCCGGCGGTGATGCCATTGACCAATTCGGTATCGACCCCGCGTTCGCGCAACCACTGCGCCTCTTCGCCACCTCGACCGAAGATGCACGGATCACCACCCTTGAGCCGTACCACGCATTTGCCCTGTCGGGCATAACGCAGCATCAGGCGGTGAATGAACGCTTGAGGGGTTGAGCGGCAGCCGCCACGTTTACCCACCGGGATAATCCGCGCATCGGGGCAATGCTCCAGCACCGCTTCGTTGACCAGATCGTCGATCAGCACCACATCCGCTTCTCTCAGTGCCCGCACAGCCTTGAGCGTCAGTAATTSAGGGTCGCCGGGACCCGCACCCACCAGCCAGACTTTTGCGCTCATAGTGTTTTCCTCACGAGATGACGGCGACCGGCTGCGCAGTAGCAGCCAGCAACCGCTTGATTTCCGGGACGCACGAACCGCATTGCGTGCCGCAACCCAATTCCTGTTTCAAACCTTGCAAGTCCAGGCCACGGCGGATACCGGCGCAGACTGCGTTTTGGCTGACGTTTTTGCAGTTGCACAGGGTTTTGTTGCCGATCGAGGCGGCATCGATCTGCCCCGGTGGTGCGCTCAGGGGCGCGAGCAGCCAGCGCCGCAGTTGCTCATCGGCGCGACCTTCGAGCCACAGGCTTTGCAACCAGTGTTGGGCGAGAGTTTCACCCGCCAGGCGAATAGCGGTGATGCGCCCGTTCTCGATCCGCACTCGCTTGCCGATGGAGCGCCGTGGATCGTCGTATGCCAAAACCGGTCCATCGAGGAGCCCGAGGCACTCATCAATGTCACGCAGCAGTTTCGGGGCTGGCGCGAAGGCGCTGGCAGCGCGTATCAGCAGCGCGGGGCGCTCACGGCCGGCAAGGCTGAGGCTGGCGTAGGAAAACGCCTCGCAGAGGGTGCGTAGGCTCTCAAAATGCTGTGGGATGTCTCCCTCGATCAGCGCAAACAGGTGCCATGGCAAATGCACGGGCTCAAGGCGCACACCGCTGTGCTTGAGTTCCGGTTGTTTCGACAGTGGATCGAAGGCCGCAAGGGTGAGGGTGTTTACACCTCCCTTGAGGAAGCGGTCACCAAAATGCATCGGCAAAAACGCCTGCCCCGGGCGCACGCTGTCATCGCTGGAGACTGGCACGATCACGGCGCCGCGACGGCTTTTCAGGCTGATCAAGTCACCTGGTTGCAGGCGATGCCTGCGCAACTCGTCCGGGTGCAGGCTCAACACCGCTTCGCTGACATGACCGAACAGCTGCGCCGCAGTGCCGGTACGGCTCATGCCGTGCCATTGATCGCGCAGGCGACCGGTGATCAGCGTCAGTGGGAAACGCGCATCCCGTTGTTCCTTGGCGGCGCGATACGGGTCGGCGACGAATTGCGCGCGGCCGCTGGCAGTCGGGAAGATACCGTCGAGATAGAGGCGGGCGGTACCTTGGCGGGCGCCGGTCGGAAATGGCCATTGCTGCGGGCCGAGCTGGTCGATCAGCGCATGGCTGACCCCGGACAAGTCCAGATCACGGCCGCGGGTCAGTAATTTGTATTCGTCGAACACCTGCGCCGGTGTTTCAAAGGCAAACAAACTTGGGGATTCGGGGCGTAAATGTTTTTCCAGCCGCTGCGCGAAATCCACCGTGATCGCCCAGTCCGGGCGCGCGGAACCAGGTGCGACGATTGCCCGGCGGACGTGGGAAATACGCCGTTCCGAATTGGTGACGGTGCCTTCCTTTTCACCCCAGCTCGCAGCGGGCAACAACAGGTCGGCAAACCCGGCGGTTTCAGTGGTACGAAAGGCTTCTTGCAGCACCACGAACGGGCAGGTTTCAAGTGCCGCACGCACAGCCGTCTGATCAGGCAGTGATTGTGCGGGGTTGGTGCAAGCGATCCACAGTGCTTTTATTTTTCCGCGGCCGACCTGGTCAAACAACTCGATGGCCGTCAGCCCAGGGTTCTCAGGCAGTTGATCGACGCCCCAGTAAGCCGCTACATCGGCACGATGCTCAGGGTTGGCGGCGTCGCGATGCCCTGGCAGCAGGTTCGACAGACTGCCGGTTTCCCGCCCGCCCATGGCGTTCGGCTGACCGGTCAATGAGAAAGGTCCTGCGCCGGGGCGGCCAATTTGCCCGGTCGCCAGGTGCAAATTGATCAGCGCGCTGTTTTTCGCGCTGCCGGCGGTGGACTGGTTTAGCCCCATGCACCACAACGACAGGAAACTCGGTGACGTACCGACCCATTCGGCGCATTGCTGCAATTGCTCAACGCTGATTCCACACAGCTGCGAAACCATTTGCGGTGTGTAATCGCGCACCAGGTTTTTCAGCTCGGTCAAACCGTCGGTGTGGGCCTTGATGAAGTCTCGGTCGATCCAGTCTTCCCACAGCAGCAGGTGCAAAATCCCATGGAACAGGGCGACATCGGTCCCGGGAAGAATTGCCAAGTGCAGGTCAGCTAGATCGCACGTGTCGGTGCGACGCGGATCGATGACGATGACTTTCATCTGTGGTCGGCGGGATTTGGCTTCTTCCAGTCGACGAAAAAGTACCGGGTGGGCGTAGGCCATGTTACTGCCGACGATCATCACGCAGTCGCTCAACTCCACGTCTTCATAACTGCACGGTGGCGCATCGGCGCCCAGGCTGCGCTTGTAGCCGACCACCGCCGACGACATGCACAGTCGCGAATTGCTGTCGATGTTGTTGGTGCCCACCAACGCCCGCGCCAGTTTGTTGAAGGCGTAATAGTCCTCGGTCAGCAATTGCCCGGAAATGTAGAACGCCACGCTGTCCGGGCCGTGTTCGGCAATGGTCCGGGCGAAAACGCTGGCGGCATGATCGAGGGCGGTGTCCCAGTCGGTGCGGCTGCGTGCCAGGCCTTTGCCCAGGCGCAGTTCGGGATAGAGCGCTCGCGCAGTCAGGTCACCGGTCAAATGCAGGGTTGATCCCTTGCTGCACAATTTGCCGAAGTTGGCCGGGTGGGCCGGATCGCCACTGACGCCGAGGATGCGCTCGTCGTCATGTTCGATCAGCACACCGCAGCCGACGCCGCAATAGCAGCAGGTAGAAGCGGTGATTTGACGGTTCATCAGCTTGCTTCCCGCAGGGCCAGCAGCACCCGACCATTCTCGACCCGTGCCGAGTGATGGTGGGCGCAGCCGATGTCAGGGGCCAGGGCTTCGCCGGTTTCCAGGTCGATTTGCCAGTTGTGCAGCGGGCAGGCCACGCGTTTGCCGTACACCAAGCCTTGTGACAGCGGCCCGCCCTTGTGTGGGCAGCGGTCRTCGAGGGCGAAAACCTCATCGTCGCTTGTACGAAAAATCGCGATATCACCTTTCGGCCCGGCAATGATCCGCGAGCCCAGGGCATTGATGTCTTCCAGTGCGCAGATATCCAGCCAGTTCATGCCAGCACCTCCAGGTTCTTCAACGGAATGACGTCGAACTCTTTTTTCAGCTGCGGCTGCGCCAGGCGTTCCTTCCACGGGTCTTGCTCGAACGACAGCGAGAATTGCAGGCGATCATTGAGTGCCTTGCGCCGCACCGGGTCCTCCAGCACGGCTTTCTTGATGTGTTCCATGCCGACCCGTTGCAGGTAATGCACGGTGCGCTCCAGGTAGAAGGCTTCTTCGCGATAGAGCTGCAAGAACGCGCCGTTGTATTCACGAACTTCTTCAGCGGTTTTCAGCTTGACGAAGAACTCGGCGACTTCGGTTTTGATCCCGCCATTGCCGCCGATGTACATCTCCCAGCCGGAATCCACGCCGATGATTCCTACGTCCTTGATGCCCGCTTCCGAGCAGTTGCGTGGGCAACCGGAGACCGCCAGTTTCACTTTGTGCGGTGACCACATGTTGAACAGGTCATGCTCCAGTTCGATGCCCAATTGGGTGGAGTTCTGGGTGCCGAAGCGGCAGAACTCGCTGCCAACGCAGGTCTTCACGGTGCGGATGGATTTGCCGTAGGCGTGACCGGATGGCATGTCGAGGTCTTTCCAGACGCCCGGCAAGTCCTGTTTCTTGATCCCCAGCAAGTCGATGCGCTGGCCACCGGTGACCTTGACCATCGGTACGTTGTACTTGTCGGCGACGTCGGCGATGCGCCGCAGTTCCGAAGGGTTGGTCACGCCGCCCCACATCCGCGGGACAACCGAATAGGTGCCGTCTTTTTGAATGTTGGCGTGGGCGCGTTCGTTGATCAGGCGTGATTGCGGGTCGTCCTTTGCCTCACCCGGCCAGGTGGAAATCAGGTAGTAGTTGAGGGCCGGGCGGCACGTGGCGCAGCCATTCGGTGTGCGCCAGTTCAAGTAGCTGATGGTCCCGGCAATGGTCAGTAAATGTTGCTCGCGGATGGCCTGGCGGATTTGGCCGTGGTTGAGGTCGCTGCATCCGCAGATGGCTTTTTCGCTTTTCGGTTTGACGTCCGCCGCGCCACCCACGGTGTTGATCAGGATCTGCTCCACCAGCCCTGCGCAGGAGCCGCATGAACTTGCAGCCTTGGTGTGTTTTTTCACCTCGTCGACACTGAACAGTCCGTGCTCCTGAATCGCCTTGACGATGGTGCCTTTGCACACGCCGTTGCAACCGCACACTTCGGCGGTATCGGCCATGCTCATGGCTTTGTCCTGACCTTGATGCCCGACGTCACCTAGAGCGTTTTCACCGAACATCAGGTGATCGCGGATCTCGTCGATGGCGTGATTCTCACGAATCTGCCGGAAATACCAACCGCCATCGGCCGTGTCGCCGTACAGGCAGGCGCCGACCAGCACGTCATCCTTGATCACCAGTTTTTTGTAGATCCCGCCGATCGGGTCGGAGAGGGTGATGGTTTCAGTGCCTTCGCCGCCCATGAAGTCGCCGGCAGAGAACAGATCGATGCCGGTGACTTTCAATTTGGTCGACGTCACTGAACCTTGATAGCGGGCGAAGCCCAATTGGGCGAGGTGGTTGGCGCAGACTTTGGCTTGCTCGAACAGGGGCGCGACGAGGCCGTAGGCGATGCCGCGATGGCTGGCGCATTCACCGATGGCGTAGACCCGCGGGTCGTAGGTTTGCATCGTGTCATTGACCAGAATCCCGCGGTTGCAGGGGATGCCGGATTTTTCCGCGAGTTCGGTGTTGGGGCGAATGCCAGCGGCCATCACCACCAGGTCGGCGGGGATGATGTCGCCGTTCTTGAATTCAACCGACCCGACCCGGCCATTGCCCCCGTCGTGCAGCGCCTGGGTTTGCTCGCGCAGGCGAAAGTGCAGGCCGCGCGCTTCGAGGGCGGTTTGCAGCAGTTGACCGCTGGTCTTGTCCAATTGTCGTTCCAGCAACCACTCGCCGATATGTACCACGGTCACATGCATGCCGCGCAGCATCAGGCCGTTGGCGGCTTCCAGGCCCAGCAGGCCTCCACCGATCACAACAGCGTGCTTGTGGGTCTTGGCGGTGTTGATCATGGCCTGGGTATCGGCGATATCGCGGTAGCCGATCACACCCTGCAAGGTGTTGCCGGGGATCGGCAAGATGAATGGGGTCGAACCGGTGGCGATCAGCAGGCGATCGTATTCGGCTTCGGTGCCGTCTTCGGCGATGACGCGGCGTTTGACCCGGTCGATCTCCACGACTTTGCGGTTGAGCAACAGCTTGATGTTGTTTTCCAGGTACCAGTCGAGGTCGTTGAGCACGATCTCTTCGAACGTCTGCTCACCGGCCAGTACTGGCGACAGCAGGATGCGGTTGTAGTTGGTATGAGGTTCGGCGCCGAAGACCGTGATGTCGTACAGCTCGTTGCTCAGCTTGAGCAGTTCTTCCAGGGTGCGAACCCCGGCCATGCCGTTGCCGATCATCACCAGTTTTAGTTTTTTCATCAGGTTCTCCGGGGAGTTCAGACCCGCCTCATCAGGGCTTTCAGGTCTTGCTCGACAATTTTGCGCAAACAAAAAAAGGCGTCCCGCTAGTTGCCTAGCGAGGACGCCTTTGTCCTTGTCCCGTTCTCTCGGGCAGCGCAGCCTTCTACGTTGAAGGCCGGGCTTTATGTGTGGTGAAGAAGGTAATGCAGTGGTTGTGCCAAGTGCTCCAGGTCAACGGGTTTGTTGGGTTTAGTCGTGGTTTCGGACTTTGGCAGGAGCGTTTTTGCACCGATTCAATGCACGTCGCCCGCAATTGGCGCGGCTACAAGGGATCTGTGTCAGCCATGAACCACTAGAAACAGCAGCGCCAGATTGATCACCAGCGACACCAGCGCCATCGTGCGCCAGACTTTCAACGGCTCGCGCTCCAGCAACGGCTTGGGGCGCACGCTCAAACTGCGCCGCTCGCCTTGCTCCAGCACCAGCAACCATTCTTCCGCCGTTTCAAAGCGCACAAGCGGATCCGCTGCGACAGCCCGTTGCAAACACTGCGCGATCCAGTCGGGCACATCCGGCCGGTAGCGACTGGCGCTCACCGGTACACCAAACCGGGGCCGCTGAAACGCTTCGATTTCGCCGTAGGGATAGTGCCCGGTCAGCAGCCAGTACAACGTCACGCCGACGGCATACAGGTCTTGTTGCGGCGTCGGGATGCCCCCGCGAAAGGCTTCCGGTGCGATATAGCTGGGTGTTCCGGGCAGGGCCGAGGGTTGATCCTCGGACAAGCCCGGGCAGTAGGCGAGGCCGAAGTCCAGCAGGCGTAGCTCACCGTCGTCCCCCAGCAGCAGGTTATCCGGTTTGATGTCGCGGTGCAGGATTTGTCGGCGATGCAGCAGCCCCACGGCGCGGAGCAGGCGTTCGGCCAGGTCTTGCCATTGAGCCAGTGGCAGTGGTCCGACACCTGCGTGCAGTTCTGCCAGCGTCGATCCGGAATATTCACGCATCACGTAGTACAAATGCTGACGCTGACTGGCGGCATGGACTTCAGGGAAATGCCGTCCGGCCACGCGTTTGAGAAACCATTCCTCCGACAGCAGTGCCTGCCCGGCCAAGTGATCGTCGCGCAGCGCACCGGGCAAGGTTTTCAGTAGCCAGGGTTGCTGTTGCCCATCGCGCACTCGGTAGAGCAGTGACTGCTGGCTCTGGCCGACGATCCCCTCGACTTGCCAGCCTTCGAAGGACTGACCGGGTTTCAGTGCAGGAGGCAGCGGCCATTGCTGCAAATGAATCAGTGCGTCGCCGATGCTCGTTTCACCGAGGGCGTCGACACGCACCAGCAGGGCGCTGGCGTTGTCCTGGCTGCCGGCCAGGTGCGCCGCGCTGACCAAGGTCTGTGCGGCACTGTCCAGATCGGGCTGATCGCGCAAAATAGCGGCAATGGCCGTATCGCCCAGCACGGCCCAGATGCCATCGCTCAGCAGGACAAAACTTTCATTGAGGCGCAATTCGCCATCGAGAAAATCCAGCACCAGATGTTGGTCGAGGCCCAGCGCCCGTTTGAGCACATGTTGCATGCCCGGTTGGTCCCAGACGTGATCCTCGCTGACGCGCTGCAACTGATCCGCGTGCCAGCGGTACACGCGGCAATCGCCGACATGGGCCAAGGTAAAACGCCTGCCGCGCATGACCAGGGCGCTGACGGTGGTCAGCAGCGGCTGCCCACCGCCATTGGCCTGCAACCAGCGATTTTGCGCCAGCAGCAGACGGTCCAATGCCTGGGCGACACCCCAGGTTTCCGGGGTGGCGTAATAATCCAGCGCCAGGGCCTGCAAGGTCGAGCGAGCGGCGAGGCCGCCGTCGGCGCATTGGCTGACGCCGTCGGCAATGGCGAACAAGTAACCCTTGCTCGCCGCCAATGCCGGGGCGGGCGTCACCAGGCGCAGGGCGTCCTGATTTTCCTCGCGCGGCCCCGTGGCGCTGGCTTCGGCAAAACTCAATTGCAGGCTCATTGAGGCGTCAGACCCGAGCCGCCGTCACGGCGGCCGAACCCCATGTGGTTCTCCAGCGACGTTTCACCCCGTGCAAGCCGAACCAGGCCAGAACACCGAGGCTGGCGAACAACCACAACGCCAGTTGGTAGCTGCCGGTGCTTTGCTTGATCGCGCCCATGCCGGCCGCCAACGCGAAGCCGCCGATGCCGCCGGCCATGCCGATCAAACCGGTCATTACACCAATCTCCCGACGAAAACGCTGCGGCACCAACTGGAAAACCGCGCCGTTACCTGCACCCAGACCGAGCATGGTGCAGACGAAAAGTGCCAGCGCCGCGTAGGAGCTCGGCAGATTGAAACCCACCGCCGCGATGCAGACGGCGGCCACGGTGTACATCGCGAGCAGCGTGCGAATACCGCCGAACCGGTCGGCCAGTGCGCCGCCCAAAGGACGCATCAGGCTGCCGCCGAACACGCAGGCCGCGGTGTAGTAACCGGCGGTCACCGGGCTCAGGCCGTACTGGTCGTTGAAGTAGCCGGGCAGGGCGCTGGCCAGGCCGATGAAACCACCGAAAGTCACGCTGTAGAAAAACATGAACCACCAGCTGTCGCGGTCACCCAAGGCCTTGAAGTAGTCGGCCATGGATTTGGCTTTCGGCCGCTCCGGTGCGTTTTTCGCCAGCCAGGCGAAGACGATAATGGTCAGGATCAGCGGGATCAGGGCGAAGCCGAACACGTTGCTCCAGCCGAATGCCGCCGCCAGTACCGGGGCGATCAATGCCGCCAGAACCGTGCCGGAGTTGCCCGCTCCGGCGATGCCCATGGCTTTGCCTTGATGCTGCGGCGGATACCATTGCGACGCCAGCGGCAGGGCGACGGCGAAGGACGCACCGGCCATGCCCAGGAACAGGCCCAGCACCAGCGCTTGCTCGTAGCTGTGAATGCCTAGTTTCCAGGCGCCGAACAGCGCACAGATGACAATGACCTGGCCGATCAGCCCGGCGGTTTTGGGCGACAGCCGATCTGCCAGCATGCCCATGATGAAGCGCAGCACGGCCCCGGCCAGAATCGGCGTGGCCACCACCAGCCCGCGCTGTTGCGTGGTCAGGTGCAGGTCGGCGGCGATCTGCACTGCCAGTGGGCCGAGCAGGTACCAGACCATGAAACTCAGGTCGAAATAGAGAAAGGCCGCGAACAGGGTCGGGGTATGGCCGGATTTCCAGAAGCTTGAATTCATCGCGCACCTCAGCTGTGAAGAGTCTCGAGAAGGAGTCATGAGCTAGCAGGTGGGGCGCCTTTGGGCCGCACCACCGGCCCCGGGCTGTGGGGCCAAAACGAAAAAACGCCGCTACCCGATTCGCCAGGGGCAAATGAGGTGAGCGACGTCTTTGTCGTAGGTGGGGCAACCGCCGTTGGTTACCTGTGGTGATTACATAGCCAAATCTGTGCCAACAACCGAGACCTGGTGGAGATCGTTCCCACGCTCCGCGTGGTCACGCCGCCGTGGACGCTCTGCATCCGCTTCACGCTGTGACGCGGAGCGTCACGGGATGCATTCCCACGCGGAGCGTGGGAACGATCATCTGTGCCAGGTTCGGGAGATCGGTTACTGGAGCAACTCACTCATGGCAATGATCTGCTCCGCCACTTGAATCAGTTTCTGCTGGCGGCTCATGGCCTGGCGGCGCATCAGGGTGTAGGCCTCTTCCTCGTTGCAATGCTTCATCTTCATCAACAAGCCCTTGGCCAGCTCGATACGCTTGCGCTCGGCCAGTTGCTGGTCGCGGGCATGCAATTGGGCGCGCAGTGCCTGGTCGCTTTCAAACCGCGCCATGGCCACGTCGAGAATCGGCTGCAAGCGTTGTGCGTGAATGCCTTCGACGATGTAGGCACTGACCCCGGACTGGATCGCCTGACGCATCACGCCGGGGTCATGTTCATCGGTAAACATGACGATCGGCCGTGGCTGATCGCGGGTGACCAGCACCACTTGTTCCATCACATCGCGGCTCGGTGACTCGGTATCGATCAGAATCACGTCCGGGCGCACCGTTTCGACGCGCTCGGGCAGGTCGATGGTCAAACCCGATTCGTCGATCACCTCGAATCCGGCTTCAGTCAGCGCGGCTTTCAGGCGGCCGACTTTTTTCGCCGTGTCGTTGATCAGCAGGATACGCAACATGTTCGCAGTCTCCTGTCAGCGGTGGGCGAATCGGTAAGAGCTGTCGCTCATCGCGTGCAGCTTGAAACTGCGGGCATAGCCGACCGGATCGGAACCGTCCCAGACGTTGCCGTCGATTAACTGGCTGCTGCGCATGTCTTGATCCGAAGCGGCGACACCGACGGCGTTGGCGGCTTCGCGGTACAGGTCCAACTGCTGAACCTGACGGGCCACACCGAGGTAATCCGGGTCGTCGCGCAATAAACCCCAGCGCCGGAACTGGGTCATGAACCACATGCCGTCAGACAGGTACGGAACGTTGACCTCGCCACCGGCGTGGAAACGCAGTGCGTGCGGGTCCTGCCAGCGATTGCCCAGGCCGTCGGCGTAATCGCCCAGCAGACGTGGCTCGATGCAGTCCAGAGGGGCGTCGAGGTAATCGGGTGCACTAAGTAGTTGTGCAGTGCTGCGGCGATTTTCCGTGCTTTGCTCGATGAAGCGGCTGGCTTCCAGGATCGCCATCACCAAGGCCCGCGCGGTGTTGGGGTAGTGCTCGACAAACGCACGGGTACAGCCGAGGACTTTTTCCGGGTGGTCGGGCCAAATGGTCTGGGAGGTTGCCATTGTGAACCCCAGGTTTTGCTGCACCGCGCTGGCGGCCCATGGCTCACCCACGCAAAAACCGTCGATACGCCCCGCTTGCAGGTGCGCGACCATTTGCGGTGGCGGTACCACCACGCTGTCGACATCCTGCAACGGATGGATACCCTGGCTCGCCAGCCAGTAATACAGCCACATGGCGTGGGTGCCGGTGGGAAATGTCTGGGCGAACGTGAGTTTTGGGCGAGTTTGGTGCACGTGTCGGTCGAGTGCTTCAGGACCGGTCACGCCCAGCGCCTGCAAACCGTGGGAGAGATTGATGCTCTGGCCGTTCTGGTTCAGCCCCATCAGCACGGCCATGTCAGTCGAGGCTACGCCGCCGATGCCCAGGTGCACCGCATAAATCAGGCCGTACAGGCTGTGCGCGGCGTCGAGTTCGCCGCTGACCAGCTTGTCGCGCAGGTTGGCCCAGGACGACTGACGCTTGAGGTTCAGGGTCAGGCCGTAGGGCTGGGCGAACCCCTGGGTGGCGGCGACCACGACCGAGGCGCAGTCGCTCAGGGCCATGAAGCCGAGATTGATGTCGGTCTTTTCCGGGGCATCGCTGCCATTGACCCAGGCCAGGGGGGTGGCTGGAACTTCAATCATCGTTAAGCACCTTCCATAAAAAAAACGCCGTACCGGGCGGCTTGCCAGAGCAAGGGCCAGTGACGACGCCTTTGTCTTTCGACCCATCCCGTCGTTGGCATGAGTGCTGATAGCGGTGATGGTGCAAGGCATATGCCATCGCGGGCTGATTTTGTCGCGTGCCTCGCCTGCGACGCCGATGCGCGGCTATAATTACCGCCACTTTTCGTAGCCCAGAGTCAAACCCGCCCATGTACACCCTGGCCCGTCAGCTGTTGTTCAAACTTTCCCCGGAAACCTCCCACGATCTGTCCCTGGACCTGATCGGCGCGGGTGGGCGTTTGGGCCTCAACGGCTTGCTGTGCAAAGCTCCGGCGAACATGCCGGTGTCGGTCATGGGCCTGGATTTTCCGAACCCGGTCGGTTTGGCCGCCGGTCTGGACAAAAACGGCGCGGCCATCGACGGTTTCGCCCAGTTGGGCTTTGGATTTGTCGAAATCGGCACCATCACCCCGCGTCCGCAACCCGGTAACCCGAAGCCACGGATTTTCCGCCTGCCCGAAGCCGAGGCGATCATCAACCGCATGGGCTTCAACAACCTGGGCGTCGATCACCTGCTGGCCCGCGTCGCCGCCGCCAAATACAAGGGCGTGCTGGGTATCAACATCGGCAAGAACTTCGACACTCCGGTTGAACGTGCGGTCGACGATTACCTGATTTGCCTGGACAAGGTCTATGCCCATGCCAGCTATGTGACGGTCAACGTCAGCTCGCCCAACACACCGGGCCTGCGCAGCCTGCAGTTCGGTGATTCGCTCAAGCAGTTGCTCGCTGATCTGGCCACGCGCCGCGCAGAACTGGCCTTGCGCCACGGCAAACACGTGCCGCTGGCGATCAAGATCGCGCCGGACATGAGCGACGAAGAAACGGCGCAGGTCGCACAAGCGCTGATTGAAACCGGCATGGACGCAGTGATCGCCACCAACACCACCCTCAGCCGCGTCGGCGTCGAAGGCATGGAGCACGGTGACGAGGCGGGCGGTCTGTCCGGTGCACCGGTTCGCGACAAGAGCACTCACACCGTGAAAGTACTGGCGGCGGAACTGGCGGGTCGCTTGCCGATCATTGCCGTGGGCGGTATCACCGAAGGCAAGCACGCGGCAGAGAAAATCGCGGCAGGTGCGAGCCTGGTACAGATTTACTCCGGCTTCATTTACAAAGGCCCGGCGCTGATTCGTGAGTCTGTAGACGCCATCGCAGCCCTGCGCTGATTGTGTAGCAGCTGCCGAGCCTGCGAGGCTGCGTCCGGCTGCGCAGCAGTCGTCAAACCTGCATGCACGGTGCCTCTGCAAATCGCGGTGTCTGATTTCACGACTGCTTCGCAGCCGGACGCAGCCTCGCAGGC
>NZ_JBFUBK010000056.1:0-39297 GCF_056405815.1 Pseudomonas sp. P1_F1_2
TCATTAGGGTCTCCCCTCAGATCGATCGATGTACAAGTGCCCGCCTGGGGAAGCTCCGTTCCCGCCCGAACCTTGAAGTTCAGGCACACACGAGCGGCTCGACAGCCACCGGTTCGAGTGTTTCCAAAAATACCAGCAGGGAGTGACAAACTCCTGGGAGGGCCGTGACCCTCTCAGGAGATAAGGTTAGTCAGAAAATCAGGACTTCTTGTCGTCAGCCGCTTTATCGGTCGGACTGGCGATCAGGGCCTTGAGCTCGTTGCTCATCGGGAAGTTCAGGTTCAGGCCTTTTGGCGGGATTGGCTGCATGAACCATTTGTCGTAGATCTTGTTGATCTCGCCCGAGGCGTAGGTGGCCTTGATGGCGTCATCCACAGCCTTTTTGAACGGCTCGTCGCCTTTGCGCATCATGCAGCCGTAGATTTCATAGGACTGCGGAGTGCCGGTCACGGCCCAGTCATCAGCCTTCTTGGCTTTGGCGGCTTCACCGGCCAGCAGGGCGTCGTCCATCATGAACGCAACGGCACGACCCGATTCCAGCATCTGGAAGGATTCGCCGTGGTCTTTGGCGGAGATGACGTTCATGCCCATCTGCTTGTCGGCGTTCATCGACTTGAGGATGCGCTCGGACGTGGTGCCGGCGGTGGTCACGACGTTCTTGCCTTTGAGGTCGTCGAAGTCTTTGTAAGCCGAACCTTTCTTGGACAGCAGGCGGGTACCGATTTCGAAGATGCCGACGGAGAAGTCAACTTGCTGCTGACGTTCCACGTTGTTGGTGGTGGAGCCGCACTCGACGTCCACGGTGCCGTTTTGCACCAGCGGGATACGGGTTTGCGAAGTCACGAGGTTGTATTTGACCTCGAGGTTGGGCATGTCCAGGTCTTTCTTGATGGCTTCGACGATTTTCAGCTGGATATCGTGGGAGTAGCCAACCGGTTTGCCGGAAGCGTCGGCAATGTAGGAGAACGGAATGGAGGCATCGCGATGCCCGAGGGTGATCACGCCGGACTCTTTGATCTTCTTCAGGGTGCCGGTGAGTTCGGCGGCGAAAACTGGAGTGCTGATCAGAGCGGCAGCAATGGCTGCGCCCAGGATATGGGGAACGATGCGCATCAAATTTTCCTCGACATTGTTTTTTTTATGGAGCCAGTTCATCGKCCCTTTTGTGCTTCGAATGCTTGCCGGCCCCGGAAAGGGATGTGGCAGGTGTTCGTCCAAGAGTGTAGAGCATGACTCGTGCCAGGCCAGGAGTCTCACATCAAATCATTGATTTATAAGGATATTAAATATTTATGGCGGGTTTTTTTGCGAGGAATAATCCGGTTATCCGAATCGACCAATAGGTCGCGTTCGGAAAACCGAATGGCCTGCCCCGCACATAACCCTGTGGGAGYCGGACTTGCCCGCGATGAGGCCAGCACAGCCACTATTAATGTTGGCTGTTCCACCGTCATCGCGGGCAAGCCCGGCTCCCACAGGGATTGGTGGTGTCTGGGGGAATGTAAAAAGCCCCTGAATCTCTCGATTCAGGGGCTTTGCTTTAACCGGCTTCCCGATCAGGCCGCTTCGATCTTTCTGCGGTTCTGTTCGACTTTGCTCAGGTAATCCGCCAGCTTGCACTGTTCCGCCTCAGTGGTGAACAGCCCGAGTTTGCTGCGACGCCACAAAATGTCGTGCGCGGTGGTTGCCCACTCATCTGAGCACAGGTAATCGATTTCGCGGGTGTAGAGCCCGCCGCCGATGTGTTCACCCATGTCACCGAGGTTCTGCACGCCTTCGAGCATGCGCCAGGTGCGGCTGCCATAAGTGGTGGCCCAACGGCGTGAGATTTCGCTCGGCACCCAGTCGAATTTGTCGCGGATCAGCGAGCTCAATGCTTGCGGGGTGGTCATGTCTTCACCGCCCGGCAGCGGGGCACTGGCGGTCCAGCTTGGCTTGATGTGCGTGAAGTAAGGCGCCAGTTGCGCCAGCGCCGATTCGGCCAGCTTGCGGTACGTGGTCAGCTTGCCGCCGAACACCGACAGCAGTGGTGCTTCTTCGCCGGTGCCCGACAATGCCAGGGTGTAGTCGCGGGTGACGGCCGACGGATTATCGGACTCGTCGTTGCACAGCGGCCGAACGCCAGAATAGCTGTGCAGGATGTCGTCGCGGCTGATTTGCTTCTTGAAGTGGGCATTGACCACCTGGAGCAAATAATCGGTTTCGCCTTCGGTGATCGCCACTTTGGCTGGGTCGCCGATGTACTCACGGTCGGTCGTGCCGATCAGGGTGAAGTGGTTCAGGTACGGAATGGTGAAGACGATGCGCTGATCTTCGTTTTGCAGAATGTGCGCGTGTTCGCCTTCGTACAGTTTCGGCACGATCAGGTGGCTGCCCTGAATCAGGCGGATGCCGTAGGGCGATTCCATCTTCAGGTCGTCACGAATGAACTTGGCAACCCATGGGCCGGCCGCGTTCACCAATGCCTTGGCGCGGATCGAAAACAGGCTGCCATCGGCGCGTTCCAGGTGCAGGTGCCACAGGCCCTTGGTGCGACGCGCGCTGACGCAGCGAGTCTGGGTGTGAACGTGGGCGCCTTTTTCGCGAGCGGCCATGGCGTTCAGGACCACGAGGCGGGCGTCGTCAACCCAACAGTCGGAGTATTCGAAGCCTTTGGTGATTTCACTTTTCAGCGCGCTGTCCGGGCCGAACTTCAGGCTTTTGGAGCCTGCCAGTTGTTCCCGTTTGCCGAGGTTGTCATAGAGAAACAGGCCGGCGCGGATCATCCAGGCCGGACGCAGGTGCGGGCGGTGTGGCAGGACGAAACGCATCTGTTTGACGATATGTGGCGCCTTGGCCAGCAACACTTCACGCTCGGCCAGGGCCTCACGCACCAGGCGGAATTCGTAATGTTCGAGGTAGCGCAGACCACCGTGGATCAGCTTGCTGCTGGCCGAAGAGGTGTGGCTGGCCAGGTCATCCTTTTCACAAAGGAACACTGAAAGACCGCGGCCGGCGGCATCCGCTGCGATCCCCACGCCATTTATCCCGCCACCGATGACGGCAATGTCGTAGACCTCTGCGAGAGGGGGCGTAGGCAAGGTGGAAGTGGGCATCGGCTGGCCTCGGTGCTTATTTTATGTATTTGAATTCGAACATTAATGTTCATTTGCGAAAATGGTAGCCCATAAAGAGGCGCGCAGCCAGTTAACTTCGATTGAAAAAACTCATCGAAGGGCGGCTAAAGGAAAATTTTCGAACATTAGAAGAATAAAGAGAGAGGGGGGGCGCAGCGATATTTGTAGGAGCACGGCTTGCCGGCGATGACGTACTTGAGGCCGCCATCGCCGGCAAGCCGTGCTCCTACGGGTTGTGTAACCGCCTTCGCGGTTAAACGACTTCCAGGCGAATCTTGTGCTGACTCAGCAACTGCGCCAGCGCGGGCACCGGCGGCTGGTCGGTCACCAGGCAATCGATCAGGCTGATCGGCCCCAGTCGAATCATGGCGTTGCGCCCGAATTTGCTGGAGTCCGCCGCGAGGATCACCTGGCGCGCATTGGCGATGATCGCCTGCGATACACGCACTTCCTGATAGTCGAAGTCCAGCAGGCTGCCGTCTTCATCAATACCGCTGATGCCCACCAGCGCGAAGTCGACCTTGAACTGGTTGATAAAGTCGACGCTCGCCTGACCGACCACACCGCCGTCGCGCCGCACATTGCCGCCCGTCAGCAGAACGTCGAAGTCGTCCTTGGCGCTGAGCATCGAGGCCACATGCAGGTTGTTGGTGATGATCTTCAGGTGATTGTGGTTGAGCAGCGCCCGGGCAATCGATTCGGTGGTGGTACCGATATTGATGAACAGCGAGGCGTGATCGGGGATCTGGGCGGCAATGGCTTCGCCGATGCGTTGCTTTTCATCGCGCATCTGATCGGCGCGCATGGCGTAGGCGGTGTTTTCGACGCTGGAGTCGTAAGCAGCGCCGCCATGGTAGCGACGCAATAAATTAGCTTCCGCGAGCTGATTGATATCGCGGCGGATGGTCTGCGGTGTAACGACGAACAGCGTAGCCATTTCCTCGATACTGACGTAGCCGCGTTCGCGGACCAGTTCGAGGATTTGCTGCTGACGGGGAGGCAGATTCATGGGGCTTCCTTTGGGCTGCCGTGCAAAATTTGCCCATGATGCCGCAGGAATCCGCTCCCGACCAGTTTCCAAACAGCGTGAAAGCTACTGCGCTCGGCAATCCTGCGTTAAAAACAGGCTCGGACTGCTCATTTACAAACCCGTAAACTCCGCGTCCTCGCCTGTTTTTGCCTTGTCTTGTCTTGCCTTCGCTCGCTACGCTTTCACGCTGTTCGGACAGCCTTAGTCAGTCCTCAGACAGGCTTATTCAGCGTCCTCACGATCCCAGTCACGGGTCCGGCTAACCGCTTTTTTCCAGCCTTTGTAGAGTTTTTCCTTCGCTGCTTCGTCCAGGCTCGGTTCGAATTCGCGCTCGATCACTGCCTTGCCACGCAGTTCTTCCAGGCTGCCCCAGAAGCCGCACGCCAGGCCGGCCAGGTAAGCGGCGCCGAGTGCGGTGGTTTCGCGCATTTGCGGACGCTCGACCTTTGTACCGAGGATGTCGGCCTGGAACTGCATCAGGAAGTTGTTCGCCACCGCACCGCCGTCCACGCGCAGGGCTTTGAGGCGTTCGCCGGAATCCTGTTGCATGGCGTCGAGCACGTCGCGGGTCTGGTAGGCAATCGATTCCAGTGCGGCACGAATGATGTGATCCACGCGTACGCCACGGGTCAGGCCGAACAGTGCGCCACGGGCATACGGGTCCCAGTAGGGAGCGCCCAGGCCGGTGAAGGCCGGCACCAGGTACACGCCGTTGCTGTCCTTCGCTTTATTGGCGAAGTATTCGGTGTCGTGGGCGTCGTTGATGATCTTCAGTTCGTCACGCAGCCATTGAACGGTTGAACCACCGTTGAACACCGCGCCTTCCAGTGCATACGCGACTTCGCCGCGCGGGCCGCACGCGATGGTGGTGAGCATGCCGTGCCTGGACTTCACGGCTTTGTCGCCGGTGTTCATCAGCAGGAAGCAACCGGTGCCGTAGGTGTTTTTTGCCTGCCCGGGCTCGACGCACATTTGACCGAACAGCGCGGCTTGCTGGTCGCCGGCGATGCCGCCGATGGCAATGCCGCTCTTGGTATGGCCATAGATTTCCGAAGAGGCTTTCACTTGCGGAAGCATTTCGCGCGGGATGTCGAGGATCTCCAGCATCTTCGCGTCCCACTCAAGCGAGTGGATGTTGAAGAGCATGGTGCGCGAGGCGTTGGTGTAGTCGGTGACGTGGACTTTGCCGCCGGTGAATTTCCAGATCAGCCAGCTGTCGACGGTGCCGAACAGCAGTTCGCCGTTGCGCGCACGTTCGCGGCTGCCTTCGACGTTGTCGAGGATCCACTTGAGCTTGGTGCCGGAGAAGTACGGGTCGGTGACCAGGCCCGTGGTGTCGCTGATGTATTGCTCGTGACCGTCGCGCTTGAGCTGTTCGCAAATCTCGGTGCTGCGTCGGCATTGCCAGACGATCGCGTTGTAGATCGGGCGGCCGGTGGTCTTGTCCCAGACGACGGTGGTTTCGCGTTGATTGGTGATGCCGATGGCGGCCACCTGGTCGTGATGCAGGCCGGCTTGCGCCAGGGCCTCGACCATCACGGCGCTTTGAGTGGCGAAGATTTCCATCGGGTCATGTTCAACCCAGCCGGCTTGCGGGTAATGCTGCGCGAATTCGCGCTGGGCGGTGCAGACCACGTTGGCGTCGCGGTCGAAAATGATCGCGCGCGAGCTGGTCGTACCCTGGTCGAGGGCAATGATGTAGTTCTTATTCTGAGTGTCGGTCATGTCGATTGCCTTGGACGAAATAAGGGGTGAGATCAGGCGCGCAACCACAATGGGCAGGATCACGCGCCTACGGTATCAAGAAGTGCTTGGTTTGCCGTCAATGGCCGGTGTTGCGTCCTTTGTAGCAGGTGTGGCGCCGGGCAGATGACGGGCAATCAGCCCGCGATAAGCGGCAGCACCGAGGCAGGCACCGACAATCGGTGCAAAAACAGGAATCAGGAAGTACGGGATATCACGCCCGCCAGTGAAGGAAATTTCACCCCAGCCAGCGAAGAAAGTCATCAGTTTAGGACCGAAGTCCCGCGCCGGGTTCATCGCGAAACCGGTCAGCGGGCCCATCGAGCTGCCGATCACCGCAATCAGCAGGCCGATCAGCAGCGGCGCCAGCGGTCCCTTTGGCAGGCCGTTGTTGTCATCGGTCAGGGACATGATCACGCCCATCAGGATCGCGGTGATGATCACTTCCACCAGGAACGCCTGGGCCGTGGTCAGGGCCGGGTTGGGGAAGGTCGAGAACACCGACGCCAACTCCAGGCTGGCCTGAGTGCCGCGAACCATATGGTGAGTTTGTTCGAAATCGAAGAACAGATTGCTGTACAGCGTGTAAACCAACAGCGCGCCGCAGAAGGCGCCTGCCACTTGGGCCAGAATGTAAAACGGTAATTTGCGCTTTTCGAAGTCAGTGAAAATGCTCAGGGCAATACTGACAGCAGGGTTGAGGTGCGCACCGGAAACTCCGGCGGTCATGTAAATCGCCATGCTGACGCCGACGCCCCAGATGATGCTGATTTCCCACAAGCCAAAGCTGGCGCCCGCGACCTTGAGCGCGGCAACACAACCGGTACCAAAAAAGATAAGCAGTGCAGTCCCCAGGAACTCGGCCATGCATTGGCTCGAGAGCGACGGTTGTTGTAAAGCAGTTGTCATTGAAAACCTCAATTGTTTTTGTTGTCTGGCGCTTTTTTCATCATGGTCCAAGCGCGATTTTCACCAAGGCAGGATCCCCATCCGGGTCTTGGTTTACTGCGGGGTGCTGCTGTAAGACTTTTCGTGCGTATTCATATTCGAAAAAATATAGACAAGAAACGCTGCTGTCAAAGGTCGAAAGTGAACCATTGGTCATTAATCAACTATTAGTCACGTGAATGGTCGTGTTGTTCACGCGGGCCGTCTTGCCCTGACGGATGGTAAAAGGCGTCGCCAGCCCCTGAAAACAGGGGCGTAATAGAGCGTTTTGCAGGTCAATGACCTAGAATCGAGCGCAGGATTTTTCTACTGCTGCCCAGTCTGGAGCTGTCATGACCCCCGCATTGGATTTGTTGAAAAAAGTTCGAGCCGAACATCGTGTGCACAGTTACGAACATGATCCAAAAGCTGCGTCCTATGGATTGGAGGCCGCCGAGAAGCTCGGGCTCGACCCGGCGCAAGTGTTCAAGACCTTGCTGGCGGCCAGTGAAAAAGGTGAGTTGCTGGTGGCGGTGGTGCCGGTCGTCGGGAGTCTGGATTTGAAGCATCTGGCCCACGCGGCGGGTGTGAAGAAAGTCGAGATGGCCGACCCTGCGGCTGCGCAACGAGCGACGGGGTATCTGTTGGGCGGAATCAGTCCGTTGGGGCAGAAGAAGCGTTTGCGCACGTTTATCGACAGTTCGGCTCAGCCACTGGCGAGCATTTTTGTCAGTGCCGGGCGTCGCGGTCTGGAAGTTGAATTGGCGCCGGCAGTGCTGGCCGAACACACTCAAGCGACGTTTGCCGATATCGGGCGCGTTTGAGGCCGGCAGTGGGTGCCGCGCTGTATGGCAAAAATCAGGCGGCTCTGTCACTGGTGCCGGTTTGCCGGGCGCTGCATGCTCGGCGGCCATACAAGGAGAGACAGCCATGCAGCTTGAGTTTCATCAAGTCGATGCGTTCAGTGATCGACCATTCAGTGGCAACCCGGCGATGGTGTATCGGCTGGATACCTGGCTCGCCGACGAACTGATGCAGAAAATCGCCGCCGAACACAATCTCGCCGAAACCGCTTTCGTGGTGCGTGAAGGACAGCATTGGCACATCCGCTGGTTTACCCCGACGACTGAGGTGCCACTGTGTGGGCATGCGACGCTGGCCAGCGCCTATGTGTTGTTTGAGGTCTATAAAGAGCCGGCCGAGCGTCTGGACTTCATTTGCAAGTCCGGCCCGTTGAGTGTGAGTCGTGACGGCGAGCGCTTGTGGTTGGACTTCCCGGCGATCACGCCCTCAGAAGTGGGTGTCACCCTGGATGTCGAGCGCGCCCTGGGTGTCGAAGTGGTCGATGTGCTGGGTTCAAACGAGTTGTTTGTGGTGTTGGAGTCAGAACAGGCAGTGCTTGATTGCCAGCCGGACATGGTCGCCTTGGCGAAGCTGCCGTGGCCCGGGGCGATTGTGACCGCCAAAGGCAACAAGCATGATTTTGTCTCCCGCTATTTCGCGCCAGCGATTGGCATCAACGAAGACCCGGTGACTGGCTCGACCCATTGCAGCCTGATTCCGTATTGGTCGAAACGGCTGGGTAAAACGAGCCTGACCGCGTATCAGTGTTCGAAACGAGGTGGGGAGTTGTTCTGTCGGTTGGAAGGCGATCGGGTAAAAATCGGCGGGAATGCAACGCTGGTTGCGAGCGGAACGCTGAGATTGGCCTAACGCTGATCTTTGTAGGAGCAAAGCTTGCTCGCGATGAACGATGACGCGGTGCGTCAGCTAAACCGCGGCGATGCTATCGCAAGCAAGCTTTGCTCCTACAGAAGCGGGGGAGTCAGTTGGCGGTGCTGTAGCGGCGCACGCCTGATTCAACGGCAGGAATCTGCGCGGCTGTACTGCCCGCCGCCTGAAACAACACCAGATGCTCAGCCGCAACACGAATGCCGACATCAGCGCCGAGCTGACGATCGACATGGCTGGGGAATATCGATTCCAGCTGCGCCCCGGTCGGCATCTGCAACCGATACAGCGTCGACGCACCCTGGAACGACTTGCCAACAATGCGTGCTTTCAACGAACTGTCCGGCGCGTAGACGATATCGTCCGGACGCAGCAGTACGTCTACCGCGCCGCCCATCGGCCAGGTGTAGGCCCGATTGCCGCGTAGCTCACCCAACTCGGTCTGTACCGATTCCGGGCTGCTGAGTTGGCCACGAATGAAGTAACCCTGGCCAATAAAACTGGCCACGAACGGTGTTTGCGGTTCGTGATAAAGGTTGTAGGGCGTGTCCCATTGTTCCAGGCGACCTTCCTTGAACACGCCGATATGATCGCTCACGGCGAACGCTTCTTCCTGATCGTGGGTCACCAGAATCGCGCTGGTGCCCCGCGCCTTGAGAATGTCGCGCACCTCATGGCTGAGCTTGCGGCGCAGCTCGCCATCGAGGTTGGAAAACGGTTCGTCGAGCAGCAGCAGTTGGGGTTCTGGTGCCAGTGCGCGGGCCAGGGCAACTCGTTGTTGCTGACCGCCGGAAAGCTCGTGCGGGAAACGCTTGCCGAGGTTTTTCAGGTTGACCAGTTCGAGCAGTTCTTCGGTGACACGATCCTTTTGCGGGTGCTTGCGGATTCCGAAGGCGATGTTCTCGGCGACGCTCAAATGCGGAAACAGCGCGTAGTCCTGGAACACCATGCCGATCCGGCGTTTCTCTGGGGCGAGGGTGAAACCGGCGCGGGAGATCGTCTCGCCGGCCAAGGTGATTTCACCTTCGTGCACCGGTTCAAACCCGGCAATCGCCCGCAGGGTGGTGGTCTTTCCGCACCCCGAAGAGCCGAGCAGGCAGCCGATGTCGCCGGCGTTGAGGTGCAGATTGAGGTTCTGCACCACGCGTTGATCTTGATAGCCGCAGGCGAGGTTTTTCAGGTTAAGCAGTAATGGCTGGCTCATGCGTGGTGGTACGCCGGCTCGACAAGAAATTCGAGCAGGGCCTTTTGCGCGTGAAGACGGTTTTCCGCCTGGTCCCAAGCCACGGAGCGCTTGTCGTCGAGCAGGTCGACGCTGATTTCTTCGCCGCGGTGGGCCGGCAGGCAATGCATGAACAGCACATCGTCTGCGGCCAGGTCCAGCAGGGCGCGATTGACCTGGTAGGGCGCGAACAGCTTCAAGCGCTTGGCGGTTTCTTCTTCCTGGCCCATGGAGGTCCAGACGTCGGTGCTCACCAGGTGGGCGCCGCGCACGGCGTCCTTTGGATCGCGGACGATCGTCACGCGATCACCGGCCTTGGCCACGAATTCGCGGTTGGGTTCATACCCTTCAGGGCAGGCAATGCGCAGCTGGAAGTCGAACTGGATCGCCGCTTCTATATAGCTGTTGCACATGTTGTTGCCGTCGCCGATCCAGGCCACGGTCTTGCCCTGGATCGAGCCGCGATGTTCGAGGAAGGTTTGCATGTCGGCCAGCAACTGGCACGGGTGCAAGTCATCGGACAGGCCATTGATCACCGGTACGCGGGAGTTGGCGGCGAATTCGGTCAGGGTGCTGTGAGCAAAGGTTCGGATCATCACTGCGTCGAGCATGCTCGACATGACGATCGCGCAGTCACCGATCGGCTCGCCACGGCCCAGTTGGGTGTCGCGCGGCGAAAGGAAGATCGCCTGGCCACCGAGCTGAATCATGCCGGCTTCGAACGAGATCCGGGTGCGGGTCGAGGACTTCTCGAAAATCATCCCCAGGACGCGGTTTTTCAAAGGCTCGAACAGTACGCCGCGGTTACGCAGGTCCTTGAGCTCAACGCCTCGACGGATCACGCTGACCAGCTCTTCGGGCGTGCAATCCATCAGGGAGAGAAAGTGCCTTGCGCTCATCATTGACTACCTTTTTGCTACAAACCGCAGATGCTCAAAGCCTTGTTTAACGGAACAACGGGCGAGACCTGCGGCGTAAGCCGCACGGGGCGACGAAATAGGGGAAGGCGCGATCTTATAATTAAATGTCGCGTCTTACCAATAGGGCTACGGTTTTTATGGGATTTCATAGAGGCTACAGGCTGATCGCCATAGCGCTTTTGAAGCCTTTTTCCTGACAGCAGCCAGCCATTTGTACACCGGGGCTGCGGGGCTTTGCAATCAAGCGGGGCGGGGATGGTGCTGCGGCGGTCGGTTTCTGACCTGACATTCGCAGTAGTTGATGGCACTGTGCCTTTACTGAAACACTTGCTAATGCAAAGTGCTGGGTTATAAATAAGTCACGAGCGACGCAGGAAGCATTCGAAATGGAATCGAAAGAACAGCAGTTGATGGAACTACTCGGCCTCACCGCCCGCTCACTGACTCACCTGACCGCGTCCATGACGTCCATGTCTTTCGAACTGTTGCGCAGCGAAGACGAAGTCACGCGGGCCGCCGGACGACGGATGATCGACCGCATGGCAACCATCAGCTCGGGGCTCGATGAACATTGGCGACTGATTGGCGAGCTCACGGGCGTCTATGTCTCCCAGGAACAGATTGAAACCCTTCAGGAAATCCAGCTGCAGCCCCCGCCCAGGCTGCCGTCGAGTTAATCAGCAGCAGTCATCGGCTGGCCTGATAGTCGGCGATTCACAAGACGAACGTCGCTGGCGCAGTCGCGGGTCTGGCGCCATAGTTTTGTTCCCGCGGCCGCTATTGCCCGCCCAGAACAAGACAGAGACTGGCCATGACCAAGACTCTCCATCACCGTGCGTGCCACCTGTGTGAAGCCATCTGCGGCCTGACCATCGAAACCTCTGAGGTTGAAGGTGGCGGCGTGCAAATCACCTCGATCAAGGGTGACCCGCAAGATACGTTCAGCCGTGGGCATATCTGTCCCAAAGCAGTGGCGCTGCAAGACATACAGAATGATCCGGACCGTCTGCGTCAGCCGATGCTGCGTGTGGGCAGCGAATGGCAGCCTATCGCGTGGGAAGACGCCTTCGATCTCGTAGCCGAACGCCTGGCGGTGATTCAGGAGCGGCACGGGCAGAATGCGGTGGCGGTGTATCAAGGCAATCCCAGCGTGCATAACTACGGGTTGATGACTCATAGCAATTATTTCCTTGGCCTGCTGAAGACCCGCAACCGGTTTTCCGCGACCTCGGTCGACCAGTTGCCGCATCACCTGACCAGTCATTTGATGTACGGCCATGGATTGCTGTTGCCCATCCCGGACATCGATCACACCGATTTCATGCTGATCCTGGGTGGCAACCCGCTGGCCTCCAATGGCAGCATCATGACCGTGCCGGATGTGGAAAAACGCCTGAAGGCGATTCAGGCGCGGGGCGGCAAAGTGGTGGTGGTCGATCCGCGTCGTAGCGAAACGGCAGCGATGGCCGATCAACATTTGTTTGTGCGTCCCGGTGGCGATGCGGCCTTGTTGTTCGGGCTGCTCAATACCTTGTTTACTGAACAGCTGACCCGCGACAGCCATTTGCCGGTGGACGGTCTGGAAGACGTGCGTGAGGCCATCGCCAGCTTCACCGCCGAAGCCATGAGCCCGCTGTGCGCGGTGCCGGCAGAAATGATTCACCAACTGGCGCGAGATTTTGCGGCGGCGAAGACTGCGGTTTGCTATGGCCGCATGGGCGTCTCGACGCAAGCGTTCGGTACGCTGTGCCATTGGCTGGTGCAATTGATCAATCTGGTCACCGGCAACCTTGACCGGGTCGGTGGCGCACTGTGCACCGAACCGGCGGTGGACTTGGTGGCCTCCACCTCGGGCGGGCACTTCAATCAATGGCAGAGCCGCGTGTCGGGTCGTCCAGAGTACGCCGGTGAGTTGCCGGTGTCGGCGCTCGCCGAAGAAATGCTCACCGAAGGGGAAGGGCAGGTGCGTGCGCTCATCACGGTCGCCGGTAATCCGGTGTTGTCCACGCCCAATGGCCGGCAACTGGAGCAGGCGCTGGACGGTCTGGAGTTCATGGTCAGCGTCGACTTGTACATCAACGAAACCACGCGCTATGCCGACCTGATCCTGCCGTCGACGTCTGCCCTGGAAAACGATCACTACGACACAACGTTCAACATGTTCGCGGTGCGCAACGTGACACGCTTCAATCGCGCGATTCTGGCCAAGCCCGAAGGTGCCCTGCATGACTGGGAGATCTTTGTCGGTCTGGCCAAGGCATTTGCCGCCAGGACCGGCAAGGAACTGAAACCGACCATCGCGCCTGCGCAAATGATCGACCGTGGATTGCGCATGGGGCTGTATGGCGATGCTTCGGCACAGAAACTGTCACTGGCAACCTTGTTCGATCATCCGCATGGGGTGGATTTGGGCGCGCTGAAGTCCAACCTGGCGCCGCGCCTGAAAACCGCCAATCAGCACGTGCAGGCAGCTCCGGCACCGATTCTTGCCGACCTCGCACGTTTCGCCGCGCTGCAAGCACCGGCAGCCGATGAATTGCTGATGATTGGCCGCCGTCATGTGCGCAGCAACAACTCGTGGATGCACAACTATCACCGATTGGTGAAGGGCAAGCCGCGGCATCAATTGCTGATGCACCCGGACGACCTGGCCAGTCGTGGGCTCAATGACGGGCAGCGCGTGCGAGTCAGCTCGCGAGTCGGCATGATCGAAGTGGAAGTGGTCGCCAGCCTGGACATGATGAAAGGCGTGGTCAGCCTGCCTCACGGCTGGGGCCACGCACGGCCGGGTGTGCAGATGACGATCGCCAGCGGTCAACCGGGTTCCAGCGCCAACGATCTGACTGACGAGTGTCAGCTCGACGAGCTGTCGGGGAATGCTGCGTTGAACGGCGTACCGGTGACAGTGGCAGCGGCGTGATCGTGTCTGTCGGGGAGGCCGAGCATGGCGCTCGGGTTTCCGTTACAATGCGCCACCGTGCCGACCTCTGAGTCGGAAAGTTCAGCCGAGGTGCTCCATGGATATCATCGAAACGATTAAAGAGCAGATTGCTAACAACACCATTCTGCTTTACATGAAAGGTTCGCCGAATGCCCCGCAGTGTGGCTTCTCCGCGAAAGCCGCACAGGCCGTGATGGCATGTGGCGAAAAGTTTGCGTACGTGGATATCCTGCAGAACCCGGAAATCCGCGCCAACCTGCCAAAATACGCCAACTGGCCAACCTTCCCGCAACTGTGGGTCGGTGGTGAGCTGGTCGGCGGTAGCGACATCATGACTGAAATGGCTGCTGACGGTTCGTTGCAGACCACGATCAAAGCCGCTGTTGAAGCGGCCGCTGCCAACAAGACCGAAGCTTGATCCGCTCTTTGTAGGAGCCGAGCTTGCTCGCGATACAGGCGCCGCGGTTTAGCAAGAACACCGCGTCATCGTTCATCGCTGGCAAGCCATGCTCCTACAGGGCATAAAAAAGCCCCGCCTCTATAAAAGAGTGCGGGGCTTTTTATTGTCTCGCGTTAAACGGGCGCTAACTTACTCGTCTTCGCCCATCTGCGATTGCAGATAGTTCTCAAGACCGACTTTATCGATCAGGCCCAATTGGGTTTCCAGCCAGTCGATATGTTCTTCTTCGGATTCAAGAATGTCTTCGAGCAGTTCGCGGCTACCGAAGTCGCCAACGGTTTCGCAATGAGCGATAGCGACTTTCAGGTCGGCATGGCCGATGCGTTCAATACGCAGGTCACACTCAAGCATTTCCTTGGTGTGCTCGCCGATGTGCAGCTTGCCCAAGTCCTGGACGTTCGGCAGGCCTTCAAGGAACAGGATGCGCTTGATCAGCTTGTCCGCGTGCTTCATCTCGTCGATGGATTCGTGGTACTCGTGCTTGCCCAGCTTGTTCAGGCCCCAATCTTCGTACATGCGTGCATGCAAAAAGTATTGATTGATTGCGACCAGCTCATTGGCAAGAATTTTGTTGAGATGCTGGATGACTGTAACGTCGCCTTTCATGATGGGATCCTGCCCTAAGTAGCTGTCTATAAAGCAGGAGTTTGAGCCGCGCATGTAAGAGTGTCAAACCTAAGTTATTGAAACTTATATGAAAATTAATCGGAATAAGAATGTTTGTGTTCCGCGTCTAGAGCGTAAGCGGTTGATTTTCAGGCATAAAAAAACCGGACTTTAAGTCCGGTGGAATACTGTTTTGCCTAGATGGACAGCCCTTAATAAACCTTTATGTGATAAGCGCTTACGCTTTATGGGGTTACACTGAAATTAACCGGGTTACAGTGAAATTATCACCCCGGCGTAACCCCCGGAGTCAGATCATGGACACCACATTTAGCTTCACCAAGGCGATGCTGGACAGTTTGCCGCTACCCGAAGGCAAACAGCGCGATGTTTATTACGACGAACGGCAACCCGGTTTGCAGATTCGAGTTACCAGCTCCGGCGCCAAAACATTTTCCGTGTTCGCCCGTGTAGCCGGTGGCAGCCCCACGCGGGTGACCATTGGCCGATACCCGGCCCTCACCCCGGAGGCCGCCAGAAAAATCGCCAAGGCGAAAATCGCCCAGTTGGCTGTTGGCGTGAACCCGAACGCGGAAGATCGCGCCAGCAGGGTAGAGCCGATGACCTTGGCCAAAGCCATGGCCTCGTACGTGGAAAACCAGACCCGCGAAGACGACAAGCTGTCACTTAAGCCACGGACCAAAGCCGACTATCTGGCCATGGTCAAACCCAGTCGGTTGACGGCGGCGGGCAAACAGACCAAGGGTGGTTTGTTGCGCAAGCTGGCGAAAAAGCCCATCCATGAAATCAGCGCCGCCGACATCCGTAGCCTGAACACGGAAAATAAAGCCCAGCGTGGCGAGCGCCAAGCGGCGTACAGCATGCAAGTGCTAAAGGCGGTTTTGAATTTTTATGGCGTCAAGGTCAAGGACAGTCCGTTTAGTCTGGACACAGCCAAGTCGGGGCGCGTGGTGATCCCCAAGACGAAAGCCGCCGACGAGACGCCYGTAACGGAATTGCTGAAAAACCTCGGTTTCTTCTGGCAGAAGTTAAATGCCGTGCAGTCACCCGCGAGCGATTACCTAAGGCTCTTACTCCTGACCGGGTGCCGCCCAAGCGAACCGCTTCGGGTGCCGGTGGCCGATTGCGATTTAGCGGCGGGCAAGGTGCTGCTGCGCGACACTAAAACGCGCACGGACCACACGTTGTTGTTGTCGTCACAATCACTGGAGATTATAAAAAGACAGATTCAAGGGAAGGGGCTTGAAGATCGTTTGTTCAATGTCATCCCCGCACAAGCCAACGTACTGGCGCATGAGTTATCGGCCATTACTGGCTTAACGTTTACACCGAAAAACTTGCGCGCCGTGTTCGCTTCAATCGCCAGTGATCTGGTGACCGTTCATATTTATAAACGAATTTTGAATCGCGGGAAGGGCGACGTAGACGATAAAAATTACATTAAAAAACTGGAGTCGCAATTGCGCGCTGGCTGGCAAGCGGTGGCGGACCACGTTGAAGCCCTTGCCGCTGATAACATTGTGTCATTATTTAAATTAAACTAAAACAAAAGGCCCTTCGGGGCCTTCTTTATATGCCAACGCCATAACTTTCAATCAGTTATCATGCCGATAACATTGTGCCATTATTTAGATTGATTTCAAGCTAATTAACCATTCGGCGGCTCAATCCCTATTCCGGCATATCCCGACCAGTGGTTAAAACCAAACTTTTCAATAGTTTGCCTACTTATTCTTGTATCACCAAAATACAACTAAGGCTGTTATGGCTTTATGCCGGTGTTGTTACCCAGCCTTACGGGTTCTAGTCTGACCTTACTGAAGCCGCTGAATGTTTCGGCGGGTTTATCCAGTGAGGCGTAGATCATGCAAAACGAGAAACTGAACAACGATGATGCCGCTGATTACATCGGTGTAAAACCCGATACTTTGCCGATCTGGCGCTGCACCAAGCGTTCACCACAACCGGCGTATCTAAAAGTCGGCTCAAAAATCTGGTACTTGAAAAAAGACCTCGACGCTTATCTCGAAAGCGTACGCGTGGAGGCGGTGTAAATCATGAAACTTAAATTTGATGTTGATAGTGGTTTGGGCGCCGTTTTGCTTTGCCCGCAATGCGGATCAACGTATTTGCACCACGATAAAGTGGAAGTGTTTGAGCGCGGCGAGGACAAGGGCGGGCTGCATATTAAAGTTACGGATGAAGTTGAGATAAACAGGGATCTTAGGGGGAACCCCAGCAATCGGCGCCACGGTTTAAAAGTTTATTTTCATTGTGAAAACTGTAATGCCATACCAGTGTTATCTATTGCCCAGCATAAGGGCAGCACCTGTATGGATTTAAATTTTACCGAGGAGCCCGAAGATGGGCCGGAAGATTTAGAATACAGGTGCAAATTAAAAGCAGCCATAAAGTCTTTACAAGAAATGAATAAAAGAAAGCCCTGATGGGATCAGGGCTTGAGAAATACCCGTAACAACGCGCAAGCCATTAGGGGTAGCCATATTATGGCCCAAGATATAGAAGCAGTAAACACCATCCGCGTTTCATGCGGCGCGAGCAAGTTTGATAATTGCCCCGTGCAGTGCGAAGCCACCAACTTTGACGAATTCGCTGATGACGTATTAGTTGGGCGCGGCACGATCAAAGGTAAAACCTTTATCTGCGCGCCGATGGCTGAGGGCTATAACAACAATCAGGAAAAGTACCCCGGCAAAAAGACGTGGCGGGCAAAGCACCTGGCACTGCCGCGCTGGTTCGCGCCCTTCGACTGCGACGGCTTCGACAGCCCGGAGATTTACCACAAGGTGCTGGAGCTGCTGCAACGCTTCTATGGGTTTGCCTATACCACGGCCAGCCATACGCCTGAGGCGCCGCGCTGTCGTGTGGTGCTGATGCAAACCAAGGCGACTGACCGGGATGACGGCATGGCGGTATGCGAATCCATCCAATCGATGATCGAGCGCGAGCTGGGTGTTGGCGTGGTGAAGTTCGACAAAAAGGTCTACCCCGGCGAACAGCCTTTATATACACCCTTGGAAGGTGCAGAGACGTTTCGCTTCGCTGGCCAGCCGGTGGATGTTGACGCCATGCTGATGCTGGCGCCCGCCAGAAAGCCGAAAGGTAAAAGTGGCAATCAATCCAGACTGGAACGGGTAAAGAGTGACGATAAAATCCTGCAAGCCATGATTGAATTGGGCATGGTGCGCAGCACTGAGGACGGCGAAAAGTATCTGATCGAATGCCCGTTTGCCCATGAGCACAGCATGGACGGCGGCGATAAGGAAACCATGTATTGCTTGGCGAACACCCATGGACACCCCTACGCCGCTTTCAGTTGCTTCCATGGTCATTGTGTCGAGCGCACCCAGCCGGAATTCGAAGTGGCGGTACTGGCACGGTATACGAAGAAAACCGGCAAAAAAGCAGACTGGGGCGTGCAATCAGCGGTTACGGTGCCTGTCGTCGAAACAAAAGATACCGGTATAGCTTGGTTGTTAAAAAATGCACCCATGGCTGTCAAGGCTTATATCGACTGGTACATGAGCAACGCGCTGATGGTAAACCAAGTTTTTGCTTTATTCAGTTGTTTGCTATTCGCCCAAGCGCTAGTGGGGTCATCGGTAGCCTTGAAGCGCGGCACGCGGCCTAACATATGGATGATTATTTTAGCTGAGTCGGAAGCGGGCAAAGGCGACATTTTAAATATGCCGGTTAAGGCCATCGAACAGCTTTCCAAAATTAATTATGAAGTGGCGGTGCCGGTGTTTGAGCGTAGTTATGAATCCTATGCCGGCCTGTGGTGGCAGTTCGTGGAGACACCTACGCAGATACTGGTTGACGAAGAACTCGGACAAACTTTAGCGGCGGTGGTCAATGCCAAGCCGGGAAGTGAAGGCCATAAATTAAGAAGAACTTGGCTCGATCTTTATAATAAAGCGGACGTGGAAAATATAGCGCCTGCTCGTTACTCGAAACGGCAAAAGGGCGCTAATGAAATGCCCATCCTGCACTATCCTTGTCTGTCGATTGTCGGCACTGGTGTGCTTGAGGTGGTGGCATCATTAAGCGCATCGACTTCAAGCGAAGGATTAACCAACAGGTTTTTACTAGCCTGCCTCAATTACACCGCCGACGTTGGCAATATCGACGATGAAATAGCCCCACTGCCCGATGTACTAAGTGAGCAGGTAGATAAGCTATGTCGGCTGTCCCCGAAAAATCCCATGGAACAGGTATTGAATAGTCCTGACTGTCAGGTAAAACCAGTGGCGCAAACGTATATGAAACCCCGGCTACTTAAAACCTATGCGGATTTTAATAACGACTGGCGCGCTGAAATGAAATATGGCCGGGAGCGTGCTAAAAGCCTGCTGGATATCTGGGGGCGCTACGCTGAAAAGGTAATCAAAATCGCCATGCTGCTATGCGTAATGGACAGTGGCGATACGTTGACAAAAGCTAATTTTGAATGGGCTAAACGCTTTGTCCGTTGGTCTAACGAAAACTCGTCCAAGCAGTACACAGCAGGCGGTGGCGGCGCAGCAAACGAAATGGATGCCATGGCTAAAGGCTTTATGCATGCTTTCGATAAAGCCCCGGTGGTTAGGGATACGGGCGCCGTACTTAGCAGTGATATAGGTAAATATGCCGGTAGGAAATGGCGGGACAATAAGGACAGTTTCTCACGCGAGCGAGTAATCAAGACACTCGTTTTTGATGGCTTGATTGAGGAAGTGCCATTGGCGAATAACAAGGGCGTGAGCTACCGGAAGCTGCTGCAATGAAGCACGAAGCCACCTCCCCGCCACGGGTGGCTTCGCTCGAAACACGCGAGATAGAGCGGCTACTTGGGGAGTGAAGCCATGAAGCCACTTTTGTGGAAATAGATATGTAGATCAGGGAAAGCGGATAAAAATTTTGCACTCTCTATCTATGGCTTCATGGCTTCATATGTATACAAACAGCTCTAGCACGGGGATTTGGCGTGAAGCCATGGTGTTGCTTCACATGGCTACATTGGCTTCACATTGGAGAATGGCTATGAAAACCAAATTGCTGGTCCCGGCAATGTATGCACGGGAAATGATTGATGGTCCGGATCTGGATCGCTATTTGGCGAGTGGTAGTTACCTGATCGGGACACGCCCCAAAAAACCAAGTGCAGTTTTGGAGCGCCAGCGTAAATTCCAGCGTCGGCGCGCTGAGGCTGGTTATAAAATCTTAAGGGTTTTATTGCCGGGATATGTTTTTAACGCGCTGCACGCTGAACTTAAGGATGGCGAAACTATAGCTGAACTTGTGGAAAGGTTAATTTCTAACACTACTGATAAATCCTTATCACAAGAACACAATTAGAAATCTTGTGAATTCCCATATGGAAGACCAGAAGCCCCATGTAGCCGAGGTATCCGCCGTGGACCTTAAACAAGCGATACAGGCAATGCAGCAAAAAATCCCACATAACAATTGCCGTTACGCACTTTTAAGATACCGCAAGAACCCCAGCGACCCAGACAAACTGGCCGCTGTGGTGGAGTGTGCGCTTAAGGCAAACGCTTGGGATCTGGAGCAACTGCATCCGAAATTCCACGCGTTGCACATTTTGAATTACCTGAATGAGACGGCACAAAAAGACTTCGGTGACGAACAGCGGTTCACCATGGACATGATCTGGCGGGAAGAACCCAAAGGGCGTGCTAACTAAGGTCGTAACGGACCGATAACGGACACTACGTCCGCTGTTTACTGGCCGAAAAGGCTAATAAACATTGGCGTTGGTGCCAGTGGGGTTACACAAGGGTTACATGGCCTTGGTTCGACCTCCTGTGAGGCCGCACAGGACGCGCAGAAATCGACCAAGCCAATGCGACGGGCACGATCCCAAAACGCCCCACGCGCAGCCACGCTGAGCCACGCAGGGGATTTGGAGGTTAGTTATGGGTATCACAGCACCATCAACCGCGTCTGACGATCAGGAGCGCGCACGTCGGGAGGGCACGGAACTGTGGGGAAGAACCAAGGCTTTGCTTGACGAACTGCAACGGCTCCAAGCTCAACAACCTGCACCAGATCCTGATAAGGCCACCAAGAAGGCCGCCAAGATCGCCCGGATGGCCCATGCTCGTGAATCCCGCACCAACGACCTGCACACTGCGATGGACGCTGCAATTGAGCGCCACCGGCCTCAGCTCCCCATGTCTCTGTGGAAGTCCCGGCGCAGTCGTGCTGATTGGCTGGTGAAGCAGATGAAAGACCCTCCGCACTGGCGCACTATCGACAACTATTTAAATACCCTGCATATCTAACTTTACAAGTACAGGGTATTTAACTTTCAGGCCATACAACGAGCCCGTAAAGCGATATAAATATTCCAGCTACCAAACAGTTGGAGTAACCATCAAATGTCTCGAAGCGATGTAGCAGTTGAACACCGTCCAGTTGTCAGCCTGACCCCGAAGGACTGCAAGTTAAGAGAATCCGTAGGCAACGAGTTTAAAATTTTCGTACCCGCTGGAGTACCCATCGAACGGCTGAGCGAGTCAAGTTTCTACGCCACTATCAGCTCCCAGTTCCATCCGGGGGATGAGCTGATTATATGCCCGGTTGACCGCACTTACTGGGCGCGCTACTTGATCCTGCAAGCGGGACAAGGCTACTGTGAAGTTCATCAACTGGCCTTTGTCCAGCTCCCGGCAATGTTGTGCGCGGTGGGCGAACGTCTCCCGTCCAACCATAAATTAGTTTATTGCGGCCAAGAGGAAATGTGGTCGGCAGTACGCAACTCGGATGGCGTCGTTATTATCAGGAACGCGATTAGCCAGGAAGCATGCCTTGCCGAACTGCTGCAACATGCCAGTCTCAGAGGTTAACTATGGACACCCGCATAAACGCAGCCCTGCAAGAAACGGCCATCCAGTTCATATCGTATAACGGTGAACTCCCAACGCTCGCCAAGTATGTCGCGGCTTCCATGGGACAAACAGCACCGGATATGGAAACACTGACGCACTACATGCGCAAGACCGAAACCCATACCGAACTCGTAAAATATGGGGTAGGACTTTGGAGGAACACTAACGGCAGCTGGTCATTAGTCAGCCTCGCAACGCCGCCGACACTTGAAGGCATGCGTTATCGCTTGGAACATTTCCCAACATCGAACACTCAATGTCGCTGGTGCCTGCAAGACGCTAAACGGCTAGCCGATATCGACCTTATCGTCGAGAAAGATATACGCGGCGAGCCCATGCATAACTCGCGACTTCACAAGGTTTGCATGCGTCCATGGTTAACGATGCGCATGCAAGTAGCACGCTCCCCGGCTAAAAGAGAGTCTTTAATATGACCCTCCAGTCTGCATTACTTGCAGCGGTGCAAACGCTGCCTAATGCCGCCTACATCACCCAACAGATAAAGGTTCGTACCATGTCCCTGTCCCAACAAGTAATTGCAGCTCTGTTTCAAATCACTAATGCTGAACGCTATGGTTTTTATATGGCCGAAGAACACGTTTTGGTTGAAAAGATTCTTGAAGTCGCTGAGCTGCCCATGACGGGTGCCGCCGAAGTTAAATCCCGGCTGCCCGGCTTGACGGCGACACTAAATAAAATCGGCGTCGAAGTTACCCGCAATGGAGACTATCTGACTGTTTGGGGACCGGGGGTGAAACATGCCTAACGATCTCGTTGAGACCCTGAGTGCCGGTGAGATTGCCCCGTACAACGAAGGCATGCCGGTGCTGGCGCCTTTATCGCCAGCACCGTGGGGCACTACCGATGTGGACCTGCTGCGCGAAGATCACCGCCAGCCCCAAACCCTGACTTTTTTCGGCGCCTCACTCCCTTCCGGCACCACGGAAGCACAGGTGCAGGCGGCCCTCGACGACTTCGGACAGAGGTTCGAGACAGACTTTTCGAGTCTCGGCTACCCGGCCGGGATGACCAACTTCGCCATTAAGTTTTTAAAGGAGCGAGCACTGAATCCACCCCGGCAAGTGCGCGCCAACCACAACTTCGAGTTGCCAAGTGAATTATCTGGCGATTACCTGGCTAACGATTTTTGCAATAGGCTCGAAGGGCTTGCTGGGACAATTCCGCAGAAGGTCCAGTTCCTGAACGCGGCTTTAAAATGGCTGGCAAAGCAGGCAAATCATAGTTCACAAGTTGTTGGGACTGAGGGGGCAAGCCCGACATCGCCAAGGATGGCCCATTCCACTGAGGTTATGCTCGGTCAGCTCTCAGAAGCAGATTACAATCGCGTTGTAGCGACCAACAACAAAGCCCAAGCCGAAACAATGAATAGGCTCGCGGCTAAATACGGCGAACATTCTGCCCAACAAGTTGTTCAACTGGCACAAAATTACCTTAACAGTCTCCCTGCCAATGAACGGGCGCACTTCGATCAGTTCACCGGCAATTGGGTTCATGCCATGAATACGCCGGAAGTAATCGAAGGCCTGTATAACATGGCCATTGGCGCCAACAGCATCGGAACGAACGGTGTAGACATCGCCCGCGAAATAGCGGCCTTTGAAAGTATGCTTAAAGTGCCTGCCGAAAGGGCCCGCTACATGAAAGACCCACAAATGCAGGCGAGGCTAAGGGAACTTTATGCGAGGCGCGGAAATTGAAACGCTGTAAGAAGGTACTTATTCAAATCGAACAGCAACAGCGCCGCGCCGAAAAGAAAGCTCGGCGCGTTAAGCGCAAAGAGGGTAAATGAAATGGCAAACGTAGTCAGGCCACGGCCAAGTAGCAGAAGCTACGCATCTATTACAATGAGTACGACATCCACCGGCGAGTCCGAGATTATCGACCTAACCGGCTTAACCCTGTGCAACGTCCAGATGTCGACAGTTGGCTGGACAGACGCACGGATCGGATTCACCGGTACGGTTAATAACTCTACGAACTTTTTGCCGCTCTACAATACTGCTGGTGACCCCCTGACTTATCCCACCAGCGCAAATAGGCTACTGGTGCTTAATCCTGCCGAGTTCACAGGCGTGCAACGTCTAAAACTCGTCTCTGAAACTAGCGCTGGAGTAGCTACAGCGCAGGCAGCAGCGCGGACGCTGGTCCTAGGCTTAAATGAGGTTTAATGAAATGGACACTATTATCGGAAGTAACCCACTCTTGTTAGAGGCAAGGGAAGCCCGCGATAAGTTGGCATTGAAAGACACCAATGAAAGGTTGTTGGCTAAACTCGACGATCTTTTAGCAAAGGCGGCGGGTTCAGGGCTTCACGGCGGGGAGCAGCAAAAGTTGCGTAATCTTCTGGCGCAAGCGGAGGCTTTAAAATGAGTTCTAAACTCGCGTTGATTGCACGGCGCATGAACCTGCAATCACCAGAAAAAGCACCAGCGCCCGCCGATGATGATCTGTCCGCCGCGATCCAGCGGCTGGTCGATCAGCGCATCGAGGCTGCACAGCAACAGCCTTCACCTCATGTTCAGCGCCTGCTCGACCAGCAGTTCAAACCAAAGACAACCTACACCGACTTCGCGCAGATCCCATCGACGCCAAGACCAAAAACCCCACCGAATTTTGAAGCTGTTGTCAGCCAACGCGACCAGTTTGGCAGGATTGCAAAAATGATTAGCAAGCCAATRAATGGCGAAGGCCCAACATTCGAGATCCAAGTCACCCAACGCGACGAAAACGGCAACATCCACCGCGTCGTGAGTTCGCTGGTTGATGACCCCAGCACAATGAGGGTATGACCATGGCCGTCCTTTGGTTCACGCCGAATAACGCAGTGTCCGAGGCCAGTGCGTTGGTAAAAGCCTTGTCCGAATGGTTGGACCAGCAACCCATGCAGCCTGTGCGCCCGTTGAAGGTCGAGTTCGTCGAGTACGACGACGGTTCGCTGAGCGCGATCTCCACGGCGCCGCTGATGGAGTTGGTGAAATGACCGCCCGGATTGGTGCGCCTAAGACTGGCGGACGCAAACGCGGCTCCATCGACCGCGAAGAACGAAAACTGCTGACCGATAAAATGGCAGCGGACTTGATGTTCTGCTATTCCAAACTTGGCGGACGTAACTGGTTACTGGAATACGCCAAGGCTAACCCACGGGAATTTATCCAGTTTGGGCTCAGTAGACTCTGGCCAGCGCCGCAAAAAGATGACGTAGACTTTGTGCAAAATAATCAGTTTAATTTCGACGGCACCAACACCGTCGAAGCGGCCCGCCGTGTTTGCTTCGCCTTGAACGCAGGGCTGCATGCGCAGCAGCAACTGGAACAGCAGGGCGAGCTTATCGAAGCCGGGATTACCCCCGAAGAAGCCTACCCGGCGCCACGCTGGCAGAGTCCCGATGTCGTGCCGGACACACCCCTGCTCCAGCCTGAACCCATCGCTGACCTCGACCGTGAACGCTGGGTGCAGGAACTGGCGTTGACGCCTGAACAGCGTCTGGACGCCGCTGCGATCCGCGAGACGCGCGAAGCTAGCATTACGAATTACCACGGCAGCAGTGCCGAACAAGGCCATGGCCCCGTCCAGCGTCAATCAAGCGCCAACGCAGGCAAACCCACGTCAGCGCAGCTATGCCGTCGGCTTTCTCGACGTGGTCGGGAGCTGCTGTGAAATCTACGACTGGCGTAGCCGCATAATCGCATCCGTGAGGGCTTGTGCATTTTTGTCCAGCGTTTCCATGGCAGTCATTGCGTTATCGGCGACACTTCCCACCCCATTCTCTGAGAGCCAATTTGTGACTTCTTCGATGGCAGCAGCTAAGGCGTGCTGGTTGTGCAGGAGCAATGTCAGGGCATCCGCTGTGGCGATGTGAGTCTCTGAAGACATGGCTATCGTCCTTGAGTAATGGTGCGGGAAGCCTAGTTTAATTTGCCGCTGCAATCAGCTCACGATTCCGTTGCAGATCCGCCAGCACCAAGGCGCCGACATCCTGCATCAGGTGGGGGTCGAATAGGTCGTCTCCCCGGTCGTCAATTAGACAGAAAGCGACGTTGCCGGCATGCGCCAGCATCAGCAGGCTATCGCCGTCCGGGAGCGGAATCAGCGCGTAGACATCACAGCGGGAGCTTTCAAGAAGGGCTTGGCGAATTTGTTGGCGAGCTTGTGCATCGATATTCAGGATCATGGCGGGGCACTCCGCTTTAGCAGCATTTATTAAGCGCCCTGCAATTTGGGGGAATTAAATCGGCGCACCTTTGAGTGTAGCGCAATACCAAGGCCTCCCTTCGGGAAGGGCTTGGTAGGTGATAGGGGCCGCAGCCCCCGAAATATCAGGAAGGAATTGAAGCAAGAAGAGCGGGAAGGAGAGGCAAATACGTGGCGGCGAGATTCCCGGCCGTGCCTTCAAGGACGGTTTTGACGGAGCTCAAGCATTCTCGAATCATCCCCGTTTTAGGCGTTGGAGCTTTTAACTGGCTACGGATAGTTTCTAAATCGCTCTGGAGCTGGTCGCGATCTTTTGAGTTGTTCAGCTCACCGATGGCGGGCAAAAGCTTTTCTACGAAGGCCGATATGCCGCTGAGGTCGGCGTTTTGAGTATAGGTTTGGGTCGAACCGGTTGTGCCCTGCTGAAGCTGGGATCCGGTCATATTTTCGATATTGATGCTGTAGGAAATGTTACTCGCTGCCGTTTTTTCTGTTGGTGTAAATGTCATGCCTTCTCCTAGGATACCTTGCCTTTCCAGCTCAAGTGCGAAGTCGAGGATCTTGTTGCGAACCGTAGCAATGATGCCGTGAATTATATTGACCCCCACTTCAAGAGCTGGCTCAAACCGAGCGTCAGTACCGTTCATAATTTGTTCTGCCATCTCTGCGGGATACATAAGGAGTACTGACTCCCCGACTCCCGCTCCAGCGAACTGACAAAGTTCGCCCATCGGTTGATGAAGGCGACGTTCAGACAGCATCTTCTGCGCTTTGGCGCCCCTGACTTCGAGCGGAATCCAGCCTAGATAGGGGTTTCGGCAAACAGTTCTTCCAACAATATGGCGATATCCGGGAACTGAACTGCGTGTTGGATAGCCACTCAATTCGTGTTCCAACCACTGGTCGATCGTAGTGACCCCCAGTTTTATCGAGACCACCCTAGCCTTTCGAAGCAGGCTGAGAATTGGAACGCCATCTTCGTTTAAGGCGTCCGCTTGAAGCTCAAGAACAAGACCAGTCATGCCAGCACCCTCACCGTTAGAGGAGGCAGGTTGCCATAAAATTTGCTGGGTGACGAAAGGGCTCTGCAAGCCCTTGTGTCTTACAGACTTGATACAGGTACGAAACCACCAAGGCGGATTCTGCGTCCCGACCGGTGCCGATCAGCGGCTAGCGTCACCCCAACGTAACCCGGACAGAAACAACAAGGGCCTGCATCGCTGCAAGCCCTTGTTTTGTATCGAATTCTATTGAGTGTTTAGCTATTTATAGCCGGACTTTAAGTCCGGTTCTTTGAAATGGGGTATTTACGCGGCAGTAAATTCGACAGGGAAAGGAATGGCTGCCTGGGCCGATTGCAATTTGGTCAGGGTTTCACGCACCACTTCCTTTGCAAGGCAGGCGCATTTGCCGCATTGGCTGGCAACGCCGGTGGCCTGACGGACTTCTTTGTAGCTGCAGCAACCCTCATAGATTGCATCGCGGATTTGACCGTCGGTGACGCCAGTGCAGAGGCAGACATACATAAGTGAAAACCGTCGTTGGTTGTGACTCAATTGCGATGGATCTTAATGTTAACGAGAATGATTGTCAAAGTGCTTTCTGAAAGCTTCACGTTATAAGCGCACGTGACCGACGAACGGTTTTTGCCTGGCAATCTGCCAGTCACTGACATGACGGGAAATTGGACGCTCCTGCAAAATCCGTTGAGGACAGCTCAAATACGCCGTGTATGATGTGCGGTCCTTGCGAAGGGGATCGTGTCACAGGGCTGTCGCCTGAGGGTGGCAGGCTGATGCGAATCCAGTTCTTCACGTTAATAGACCAGGAGATATCCAATGAGCGTACTCGTAGGCAAACAAGCCCCGGACTTCACCGTTCCAGCCGTCCTCGGCAATGGCGAAATCGTAGACACCTTCACCCTGTCGTCGGCCATCAAAGGCAAATACGGCCTGGTGTTCTTCTACCCACTGGACTTCACCTTCGTTTGCCCGTCCGAGCTGATCGCTCTGGACAACCGCATGGCTGACTTCAAGTCCCGCAACGTTGAAGTGATCGCCGTGTCCATCGACTCGCACTTCACCCACAACGCCTGGCGTAACACCCCGGTAAACAACGGTGGTATCGGCGAAGTTCGTTACACCATGGCTGCCGACATCAAGCACGAGATCGCCAAGGCCTACGACGTTGAGTCCGAAGGCGGCGTGGCTTTCCGTGGCGCGTTCCTGATCGACGACAAAGGCGTTGTCCGTTCGCAGATCATCAACGACCTGCCGCTGGGCCGTAACATCGAAGAGCTGGTCCGTCTGGTCGACGCTCTGCAATTCCACGAAGAGCACGGCGAAGTTTGCCCTGCCAACTGGAAAAAAGGCGACAAAGGCATGACCGCTTCGACCGAAGGCGTTGCGGCTTACCTGACCGAGAACGCTGCTGCGCTGTAAGGCAGGTTCGAGGCATAAAAAAACCGGCCCTTGAGGCCGGTTTTTTTATGCGCGGGATAAACCTGACGACAGATCAGTCGTTGAAGTCTTCCCAGCCGCCCATTTCTTTCCAGCGATTGACGATGCCGCAGAACAGCTCGGCCGTCTTCTCGGTGTCGTAGCGAGCTGAGTGAGCCTCACGACCGTCGAAGTCGATATCCGCCGCCTGGCAAGCCTTGGCCAGTACGGTTTGACCGTAAGCCAGACCGGCAAGGGTGGCGGTGTCGAAGCTGGAGAATGGATGAAACGGGTTACGTTTCATGTCCAGGCGTGCGACCGCTGCGTTGAGGAAGCCCAGGTCAAAGCTGCTGTTGTGCCCAACCAGAATCGCCCGTTTGCAACTGTTGGCTTTCAGGGCCTTGCGGATGCCACGAAAGATATCGGTGAGTGCCGCTTCTTCGCTCACCGCCATGCGCAGCGGATGATCGAGCTTGATCCCGGTGAACTCCAGCGCGGCGGCTTCGATGTTCGCGCCTTCAAACGGCTCTACACGAAAGAAGTAAGTGTGGTCGGGGTACACAAACCCTTTGTCATCCATCGCGATGGTGGTTGCAGCAATTTCCAGCAGGGCATCGGTGGCCGAGTTGAAACCACCGGTTTCTACGTCGACGACAACTGGCAGGTAGCCACGGAATCTGGCTGCCATCGGATGACGAGGACCGCCTCCGCCGCCTTGACCGTCCTGTTCGTCGTCGAAATGGTCTTCACTCACGCGTGTTCCTCCAGCAGGCGCCAGCGCAGTTTTTCACCGGCGCGCAGCGGGATAACAGTCAGCTCGCCAAATGGCAGGCTGGATGGGGCGGTCCACTCTTCACGGACCAAAGTAATGCGGTCGGTGTTCGCTGGCAGGCCATAGAAGCGCGGGCCGTTGAGGCTGGCGAACGCTTCGAGCTTGTCCAGCGCATTGCGCTGTTCGAACGCTTCGGCGTACATCTCGATCGCAGCAAAAGCGGTGTAGCAACCGGCGCAACCGCAAGCGGCTTCTTTGGCGTGCTGGGCGTGTGGCGCCGAGTCGGTGCCGAGGAAGAACTTTTCGCTGCCGCTGGTGGCGGCGTCGAGCAGGGCTTCCTGATGCGTATTGCGCTTGAGGATCGGCAGGCAATAGAAGTGCGGCCGGATTCCGCCCACCAGCATGTGGTTGCGGTTGTACAGCAGGTGATGCGCGGTGATGGTTGCGCCGACGTTGGCCGAAGCCTCGTTGACGAACTGCGCGGCGTCGGCTGTGGTGATGTGTTCGAACACCACTTTGAGCGTCGGGAAACGCTCGACCACACGACGCATGTGCTCATCGATGAAGATTTTTTCGCGGTCGAACACGTCGACATCGCCACGGGTGACTTCGCCGTGAATCAGCAACGGCATCCCGACTTCGGCCATGGCCTCAAGTGCAGGGAAAATCTTGTCGATGCTGGTGACGCCAGAGTCCGAATTTGTGGTCGCGCCGGCCGGGTACAGCTTGGCGGCGTACACGAAACCGCTGGCCTTGGCCTCGCGAATTTCTTCGGGCTGGGTGCGGTCGGTCAGGTAGAGCACCATCAACGGTTCAAAACGACTGCCGGCCGGGCGTGCAGCGAGAATCCGCTGGCGATAGCCGTCGGCTTCAGCGGCGTTGCGCACCGGAGGTACCAGGTTGGGCATGATGATCGCGCGACCAAAGGTGCGCGCGACATCCGCAACGGTATTGGTCAACACGGCACCATCGCGAAGATGAATGTGCCAGTCGTCGGGACGCAGCAGGGTCAGGCGGTCGGACATGAGGGGATTCCAGGCGGGTCAAACTCAGGGGAATGCTACCGGAAAAGACTCTTGCAGGCACTCGCTATCAAGTTTTGCAGGAACGTACCGATATGAACTACGTAGCCGTAAACACGCGTGTGTCGGTCTTTTTGTTGCAGAAGCCAGTGGAGCCTCCCGTGCGCCAGCGTTATTTAGCCTTGCTCAGTGTGTTTGCCAGCCTTCCTGCGATGGCGCTCACTTTCCAGACCCGTCTGGAGAATATTGAGTGGACGGTCGAAGGGGACAAGTTCGAATGTCGCTTGATTCAGCCGATCACCGATTTCGGGTCGGGTGAATTCGTTCGCCGTGCCGGCGAGCAGGCGACGTTTCGTCTGAAAGCCTACAACGCGATGATCGGCGGTGGTTCGGCGACCTTGCTGGCGGCTGCGGCACCCTGGCAACCAGGGCGTGGCGACATCAACCTGGGCTCCGTGCGGATCGGCAGCGGYAACGTGCTGTTCAACAGCTCGCAGGCTCAGGCCGGGCGCTTGATCAGTGGGCTCATCGATGGCCGTAGTCCGGTAGTCCGGCATTCCTCCGGCGATGGCCGGGTGTCGGAAGTGCGTCTGTTGCCGGTCAAGTTCAGCAAGGCATTCAACGACTACCAAGGCTGCGTGGCGAACCTGCTGCCAAAGAATTTCGAACAGGTTAAACAGTCCGAAGTCGGCTTCCCGGGTGAGAGCATCGATCTTGATCCACAGGCCAAGGCCAAGTTGCAGGTGATGCTGGAGTTCATGAAGGCTGATCCGTCGGTCAATCACATTGAGCTCGACGGGCACTCCGACAACAGCGGTAATCGCCTGACCAACCGTGAGCTCTCACGCCGCCGCGCGTTGGCGGTGATGGACTTTTTCAAGGCCAACGGTATCCAGGAGTCGCAGATCACCCTGCGCTTCCACGGCGAGCGTTACCCTGTGGCGCCGAACACCAGTGCCACCAATCGGGCGAAGAATCGCCGGGTTGCGGTACGTCTGGAGCGTGTGGCACCGACCGATAAAGTCGCGCCTCAAATCGCATCAGGCACGCCGGCGGCCACTTCCTGACTTGCCGGTCATCGTCGCGCTCTCGACAGATTCTGTCGCTTCGTCGTCATAAGCTGTCGCGCCTCTGTAAATTGTCCCGTTTGAGCGGTAGACTTCCCGGCTTTCCGTAGAACCCCGTGGAGTGATGGCATGGCGGACGTAAACAAGGTCGTTCTGGCGTATTCCGGCGGCCTGGACACTTCGGTGATCCTCAAGTGGCTGCAGGATACTTATAACTGTGAAGTCGTGACCTTCACCGCTGACCTGGGTCAGGGCGAAGAGGTCGAACCTGCACGCGCCAAGGCACAGGCCATGGGCGTCAAAGAGATCTACATCGACGACTTGCGCGAAGAATTCGTGCGCGATTTCGTTTTCCCGATGTTCCGCGCCAACACCGTTTACGAAGGCGAGTACCTGCTGGGTACTTCCATCGCTCGCCCGTTGATCGCCAAACGCCTGATCGAAATCGCCAACGAAACCGGCGCTGACGCCATTTCCCATGGCGCCACCGGCAAGGGTAACGACCAGGTTCGTTTCGAACTGGGTGCGTACGCCTTGAAGCCAGGCGTGAAAGTGATCGCTCCGTGGCGCGAATGGGACCTGCTGTCGCGTGAAAAGCTGATGGATTACGCTGAAAAGCACAACATCCCGATCGAGCGCCACGGCAAGAAAAAATCCCCGTACTCGATGGATGCCAACCTGTTGCACATCTCCTATGAAGGCGGCGTGCTGGAAGACACCTGGACCGAGCACGAAGAAGACATGTGGAAATGGACCGTCTCCCCGGAGAACGCTCCAGACAAGCCTCAGTACCTGGAACTGACCTACCGTAACGGCGACATCGTTGCACTGGACGGCGTCGAAATGACCCCGGCCACCGTGCTGGCGACCCTGAACCGTATCGGTGGTGAACACGGTATCGGTCGTCTCGACATCGTCGAGAACCGTTACGTGGGCATGAAGTCCCGTGGCTGCTACGAAACCCCGGGCGGCACCATCATGCTGCGCGCCCACCGTGCGATCGAATCGATCACCCTGGACCGTGAAGTGGCTCACCTCAAAGACGAGCTGATGCCGAAATACGCAAGCCTGATCTACACCGGTTACTGGTGGAGCCCTGAGCGTCTGATGCTGCAACAGATGATCGATGCGTCTCAGGCCCACGTGAACGGCGTTGTTCGTCTGAAGCTGTACAAGGGCAACGTGATCGTGACCGGTCGCAAGTCTGACGAATCGTTGTTCGATGCCAACATCGCGACCTTCGAAGAAGACGGCGGCGCTTACAACCAGGCCGACGCGGCGGGCTTCATCAAGCTCAACGCGTTGCGCATGCGCATTGCTGCGAACAAGGGCCGGAAGCTTTTCTGAGCCCGTTGAAGCGGTGATAGAGCTGTGGCCTTGTCGGTGACAAGGCCACAGATCTGAAAAAGGGAGCGTTTCCTGCCGTACATTGTGTATCCAGCTTTCTTCTTGTTACGTGTTCGATGACTTCTGCTTTTACTCTCTCCTGGAGCGTTGTCCTCCTCGGCTATCCGGCGCTCACGCCATAGTCGTCATATCCTGCGAACTCACGTTGTAAGCCACCCAGAACACTGGGCTGTGGCGCTTCTTGGCTTGCCTTGAATACTTGAGCGCACTTTCCTGCAGCAATGCCTCTGAATCGGTACAGGTGAGAAACACAGTCAACCGTGCAGTGGACCTCTGAGATGGCTGGGCCTCCTCAATCAAGGTGTTGAAGTCCATTTTCTTGCTCATCCTTCTGACATCGACGATGCACAAGCCTCTGAACGATGTCGGTAATCGTACTTGATGCTCGACCAGCAACTCGGTGGAGTCTGTCGGGGGGACGCGCTCCGGCTTATCTGCGTCGGACATGACCTTTATGAAATGCTTTCCTTTCTCAAAGTCGGAGGGGGCATAGAGTGATCGGTAGTTGAAATTGAGTGTGGCAAAGAATAGCAAGAGCAAATAAAAKGGAAAACTAATAAGGAACCAGATGTAAATCTCGCGCTCTTCATCGTCGAGAAAGGGAAGAGAAATAGCCGCTGATGCTTCAGACAGTGTTGCGAACAAGGCAATGATTGTCATGGGGTTGGTAATTTTTCTTCTGGGTTTCATCATGTTTTATGCTCATAGAATAATAATTTTTCTCGGTTAGTTGGTTTGTTTATTTTGCTGATGTTTGTGGGTTTGTTTTTTTTGTGGTTGTTTGTTGTTGTATGTCCTTGGTTTTGGTTGTTGATGGTTTCTATCGTAGCTGGGTTTGTGGCGGTTTCGGTATGTTTATTATTCGTATTTGATAAGTGTCAGGCGGTCTTGGTGCTTAAGTGTTGCCGATTGTTTGTTTTTGATAGTGGCTGAGACAGTAGTTGGGTGTTTAGTGTTAATGGTCGAAGACTTTTTTCTTGAAATGCCGGTTGATTCTTGAGCGTAGTTCAGTTTTTATCGTTTGCCGGGGCGTCCGCTCAGGTTTTTTCTACTTTTTTTCGATGTAAATAGATACAAATAAAATTAAAAAAGCAGCACGTTGGCGGGCAGGTTAAATTTCAGACACACAGTATTTGTGCGTTTTTTGTAAGACTTATCCTTCTTGTTTGTAGGGAATGTCTCTCGGTGCAGGTCGCCGAGGGGGGCGGCATGCCATGGATGAAACGACTAGGCTATTGTGCGGGCTCTAAAAATTCGAACAGCGAAATTGGACTTGCCCATGAATAAAGTGCTGATCGTGGATGATCACCCCGTCATTCGTCTTGCGGTACGTATGCTAATGGAGCGCCATGGCTACGAAGTCATTGCAGAAACAGATAACGGCGTGGACGCACTGCAACTTGCCCGCGAACTTATGCCGGATATTGTCATTCTGGATATTGGAATACCGAAGCTGGATGGATTGGAAGTCATTGCGCGACTGACATCGACGGCGATGCCGCTGAAAGTGTTGATACTGACCTCGCAGGCGCCTGGGCATTTCTCCATGCGTTGCATGCAGTCGGGGGCTGCCGGTTATGTTTGCAAACAGCAGGACCTCACTGAATTGCTCAGTGCGATAAAAGCCGTGTTGTCAGGCTACAGTTACTTTCCGAATCAAGCGTTGCATACCGTTCGGTCCAGCCTTGGAAATGCCAGCGAAGCTGATATGGTTGATCGCCTTTCGGGGCGCGAAATGATGGTCTTGCAACAGTTGGCCAGAGGAAAGACAAACAAGGAGATCGCCGATGGAATGTTCCTCAGCAATAAAACCGTCAGTACTTACAAGACCCGGCTGTTGTTAAAACTCAATGCTCGCTCCCTGGTCGATCTGATTGAACTGGCTCAACGCAATGGCTTGGTTTAAGTGTCRCTATCATTTGACGAGGTCACGATGAGAGGGCGCTCATCAAGGATTGGCACTTAGTAAAAAGCCTCCGTTTCGGGAGGCTTTTAAGTGCTACAAGTCAAAATCGTAATCGGCCAATTGCTTTTGCAGTCGGCGTTCCTCCAGCAAATTGTCGATGGTGCGACGTTTGCTCAGGTTGGTCTTTGCCACTTCAACCACCGGTTCCGCGTCATCGGCTTCAACGGGTGTGAAGTCGTCTTCTACGTCCAATTGCTCTTTGCCAGTGCTCATAAGGTCAACTCCAGGCTAAGACTGCCTTTGGCGCCCCTTATATCGGCAATCGTCCGGCGGGTAAAAAAGATTTTTTCAATCGATACATCAATATTTTTAATAGTGCCTCAATCGTCTGAGGTCTTGTGCTTGTATTCGCACAAATCCTCGATCCGGCAACTGCCGCAGCGAGGCTTGCGAGCCAGGCACACGTAACGCCCATGCAAGATCAACCAGTGGTGGGAATCGAGCAGGTATTGCCTGGGCACAAACTTCATCAGTTTCTGCTCCACCTCGACCACATTTTTGCCGGGAGCAATGCCGGTGCGATTGCTGACCCGGAAGATGTGGGTGTCCACCGCCATGGTCAGTTGGCGAAAGGCGGTATTGAGCACCACGTTCGCCGTCTTGCGACCGACGCCGGGCAGCGCTTCCAGTTCCTCGCGGGTTTGCGGTACTTCGCCGCCATGGCGCTCCACGAGCAGGCGGCAGGTTTCGATCACGTTTTTCGCTTTGCTGTTAAACAAACCGATGGTCTTGATGTATTGCGACAATCCCTCGACGCCTAACGCGTGGATCGCCGCTGGCGTATTGGCCACTGGATAGAGTTTGGCTGTGGCCTTGTTGACGCCGACATCGGTCGACTGGGCGGAAAGAATCACTGCAATCAGCAATTCAAACGGCGATGAATAAGCCAGTTCAGTCTTCGGCTCCGGATTGTCTTCGTGAAACCGGCGGAAAATTTCCAAACGTTTTGCGGCATTCATGGGCGATGCGTTTCCTCGAAAACAGTCAATCAATGAGAGGGCGTCGAACGGGCCCACGCCTGACGTACAGCGATCAGTATCCCCAGCAGGATGAATCCGCCAGGGGCCAGGGTGGCAAGGTGCAGACCACCGTTACCCATGAGTTCGCGCAGCAGACCCAAGCCCACCATCAACACGCCAAACAGCGCGCACAGACGTAGCCGATCAAGGCGTGGGCTCTGGAAAAATCCGTTGTATTCCAGCACAACGCATTGCAAGGCAATCAATCCGGTGTAAAGAGCCAAAGGCTGGTGCCATTGAAGCGACCAGACCTGTGCCGCCATTTGCGCGCAACTGGTCAGCGTGGCGGCCAGCAGGATGCAGGCAAGCAAGCGGGAGGACGGAAGCAGCCGGGATCGCAAGGCCCACATGCCAACGCCATAAGCGCTGATGACCACGATGAACATCAGCCACAGCCCGAGCGCCGCCGTCCAGGAGCTCGTTGCACCGATCAGGGGCGCAAGCATCAGCGAGTTTTGCAGGGTCGATGACTTAGTCATGAGCGCTGTTCCCGATCATGTGTTGCGAGTGTTCATCGAAGTAACGCAAGGCGTCATGAATGGCGCTGATCACCGCTCTTGAGGTGATGGTGGCGCCCGCCACCTGATCGAATTGCCCCTGATCCTTTTTCAACGCCCAGCCCGTGTCACCGGGGTCGTTCCGAGATTTTCCGGCAAACACCTGGAGCCAGGCATTGGGCCATTCGGCAATCTTTGCGCCCAACCCCGGGGTTTCCGATTGCTTGAGGGTTTTGACCCCCAGTAACTTGCCGCTAGTGTCGATGGCGATCAACAACTCGATCGAGCCTTCGTAGCCCAGGGTCTGGCTGCGCAGCAATACGGCGCTCGGTTGGCCGCCCTTGGTCGCGAGGTAGCCACCCAGCAGTGTGCTGTTGGCCAACGGGATGCCGACGAGGGCAAGCGACTGTTCCAGCGGTTGATTGTCGTACTGTTGCGGCGGGAGCAGGTCCAGCAGCTTGCGGCTGTCGATCAGCCGTTGTGCAGCGGCAATGCGGGGTGCGCTGRTCTGTTGCACGAGGTAGGTCGCGCCGATTCCCAGTCCGGCCAGTAACACCAAAATCACACCACTGGATGCGCGGCTCATGGGGTTACTTGCTCCTGCCTGGACGCGACAAAACGCTCCAGCGCCGGCACACACAGGTTCATCAACAGCACGGCAAATGCCACGCCATCCGGATAGCCGCCCCAGGTGCGTATCAGATAAGTCAGTAAGCCCACGCCGATGCCAAAGAGCAATCGGGCGCCGGGGCTTTTTGCGCCGGACACCGGTTCCGTGACAATGAAAAAGGCCCCCAGCAGGGTGGCACCGGTGAGCAGATGAAACAGCGGTGAGCCGTGGGAGTCGGAACCCGAACCGTTCCAGCACAGCAGGCTGATGACGAACAGACTCGCGAGCATGCCGACCGGCGCATGCCAGCCGAACACCCGCCGTTGCAGCAGAAATGCACCGCCAGCCAGAAAGGCCAGGTTGACCCATTCCACGCCGCGCCCGCCGAAATGGCCAAACGCCGGGTTGCCGGCGAAGAGTTCATCCATGGTCAGGCTTTTATTGATGCGCAGGCTATCCAGCGCAGTGGCCTGCACCCAGGCGTCCGGTGTCTGGCCGAGGCTGAAGCCGAAAATGTGTTGCAAGCCGCCGAGCAGATCCATGCCGTGGGAGGACGGCCAGTGCGTCATTTGCTGAGGAAAGGTCACCAGCACCAAGGCGAATCCGAGCATCGCCGGGTTAAACGGATTTTTGCCGACGCCGCCATACAGCTGTTTGCCCAGAAGAGCGAACGCCGACGCACAGACCGTCAGCCACCACGGGCAGTAAGGGGGCAAGGCCGCCGCCAGCAGCGTCGCACTGACCAGCGCGCTACCGTCGCTCAAGGTTGGCATGAGCGGACGCTGGCGCAGTCGCATCACGGCGCCCTCAACAGCCAGCGCGGTCACCGCCGTCAGTAGCAGGTTGATCAATACGCCCCAGCCATACAGCCAAAACAGCGTCAGCATCCCCGGCACGGTCGCCAGTAATACCAGCTTCATGGCCTGCTGGAGGCGTTCGTCCACCGGCTCAAGGGGCGACATAGGCATCCACCTGACGCTGTGCTTCCAGCAGCCGCGCGCGAGCCTTGTCGATCAATTCGCTCGAGGTGTCGACGCTTCGTTCAAGCTTGCTGACGTCGGCACGGGCGTAGGCCAGCTCGGTTTTCAGTTGTCGAAGCTGGCTGTCGATGGGGCGCTTTTCGACGCGCACCAGGTCCGGTAGCGGTTGGTCGCTCGTTGCTTCAGCGGCGTGCAAAGCATGTTCCGCCTCGCCGAGTGCACGTTGCAGGGCTTCGATCTGCTCGGCCGGTGCTTCGCTGGCCTGGGCTTTCTTGAGTTCGGCGCGACGCATGGCCAACTGGATCTTCGCGCGTTTGAGATCGGCGTCCTTCGTCGGTGCAATGGTTGGCGCAGCGGGTGGCGGTGAAGTGCTTTCCAGTTGCGCCAAGGCCTGCTCGGCCACCTCGAATTGTTGTTGCAACACGATCAGTTGCGACTGCTGCTCGAAGGTCGGTGGATGCCCGAAGGCCTTGAGCGACTTGTTCAGTTGCGCCCGACTCATCGCCAGGTCGATCTTGGCCTTTTTCAACGCGGCATCGGCGTTGGCCGCTTTTTGTGCGCGCACGCGTTCAAGGGCTGCCTGTACCGGGTCGGTCGTAGGCGCTTCACTGTGCACAACGGAGCGTTGGGCACGGGCCTGGCGTTCAGCGAGTTTTTGTTCCTCTTCGCGCTGCAGGCGGGCATTGCGCTGTTCAAATCGGCGTCGTGCCCGGTTGCGCTTGGCGGCGCGTGCCTGTTGCTCTTCAAGGCTTGTGGCCAGTCCGCCGACAATTGGCAGCACCGTGTCTAGCGGCAGCGGTCGCATCTCGATGCAGTCCACCGGGCAGGGCGCCACGCACAGGTCGCAACCGGTGCATTCATCGACGATCACTGTGTGCATCAACTTGGCCGCGCCGACGATGGCGTCAACCGGGCAAGCCTGGATGCATTTCGTGCAGCCGATGCATTCGGCCTCACGAATGTAGGCTATCTGCGCCGGGGCCGAGCCGCGACTGATGTCCAGTTCCAGCACCGGTACTGTCAGCAACTCGGCCAGGGCCTCGATGGTTTCGCTGCCGCCGGGCGGGCACTTGTTGATCGGCTCACCGCTGGCGATGCCTTCGGCGTAGGGCTTGCATCCGGGGTGGCCACACTTGCCGCACTGAGTCTGGGGCAAGAGGGCGTCGATGCGTTGAATCAGACTCATGTTTTGATCAGTCCGCTAAATCCGAGAAATGCCACTGCAATCAGTCCGGCCCCGATCAACTCGATCGGCAGGCCTCGAAAGGGCAGGGGGACATCGTTATCGAGTGTGCGCTGGCGCAAATCGCTGAACAGGCTCAGCACCAGCCAAAACCCCAGCCCGGCGCCGAGGCTCAGGGCGGTTGCGTGAAAGAATCCTTTGTCGTCCTGGGCGTTGAGCAACGTCAGGCCGAGCACGCCCGCGTTGCCTGCCAGCAGCGACCAGAGGCCGTCGAACGCCAGCGTCGGCAGTAGCCGTGACAGTGCTTTCAACAATGGCCCAATCAGCAGAACGCTCAATGGCAAGAACACGAATAGACGCAGTGATGTCAGATCCAGCGGCACCAGCAACCAACGGTTGGCCAAATAGCCCGACAGGCCGACGATCAGCGTCAGGCATGCCGTCGCTATACCCAGCGCATGGACTTGCCGATGCTCATTGCCCACCAGTGGAT
>NZ_JBFUBK010000057.1:0-38855 GCF_056405815.1 Pseudomonas sp. P1_F1_2
GTCCGGCAGATCGGCGAACAGCGTCAATGTGGTGAGCGCAGCCGTCGCCGGCAAGTAATGGGCAACCAGCAAACTCCCGTCCGGATTGACGATCGTGCCGCCATTGAACGCCGCCGTCGGCAGATCGACACCCAACGCTTCAATCTGCTGCAACATCGCTTTGGGCGGGCGCCCGGTGGCCAGGCTGAACAGCACGCCCGCCTCGCGCAGCGAACGTACCGCCGCAATGGTGCGCTGGCTGAGCGTGTGATCAGGCAGCAGCAAGGTGCCGTCCATGTCACTGAGCAGAAAACGGATGGGCTGCTGCGTTTCCCCCTTCATCCGAGGCTGTGCCAAACGCGACCGTCACGGGCCAGCAGCTCGTCGGCGGCTGCCGGGCCGTCTTCACCGGCCGCGTAACTCTGGACCGTTGCGTCCTGCTGCCAGGCATCGAGGAACGGCTGCACGGCGCGCCAGCCATTCTCGATATTGTCGGCGCGCTGGAACAGCGTCTGATCGCCCGTCAGGCAGTCGTAGATCAGCGTTTCGTAGCCGGTGGACGGCTGCATTTCGAAGAAATCCTTATAGGCAAAACCCAGCTCGATATTGGCCATGTTCAAGGCCGGGCCAGGTCGTTTGGCCAACAGGTCGAACCACATGCCTTCGTTGGGCTGGATCTGGATCCGCAGATAGGTCGGTTGCATCTCATCGACCTCGGTATCGCGAAATTGGGCATACGGCGCCGGTTTGAAACAGATGACAATCTCGGTGTCGCGCACGCTCATGCGTTTGCCCGTGCGCAGGTAGAACGGCACGCCGACCCAGCGCCAGTTGTCGATCATGACTTTGAGCGCGACGTAGGTTTCGGTATTGCTGTCGGGCGCCACGTTGTTTTCCTGGCGATACCCCGGCAACGGCTTGCCGTCGACTTCGCCCGTGGCGTATTGACCGCGAATCGAATTGGCTCGGGCGTCTTCGGTAGACCAAGGGCGAATGGCCCCCACGACTTTGGCTTTTTCACCGCGTACCGCATCAGCGCCAAACGCCGCTGGCGGTTCCATTGCCACCATCGCCAGGAGCTGGAACAGGTGGTTGGGCACCATGTCCCGCAGGGCGCCGGTGTGTTCATAAAAACTGCCACGGGTTTCCACGCCGACGGTTTCGGCGGCAGTTATTTGCACGTGGTCGATGTAATGATTGTTCCAGAACGCTTCGAACAGGCTGTTGGAAAACCGGCTGATCAGAATGTTCTGTACGGTTTCCTTGCCCAGGTAGTGATCGATCCGGTAGATCTGGTTTTCCGTCATCACTTTGAGCAAGCAGGCATTCAAGGCTTCTGCGGTTTGCAGATCGGACCCGAACGGTTTTTCGATGACCACCCTTCTGAATGCGTCGGGTGTTTCCACCAGCAAGCCTGCGGCGCCGAGGCGACGCACCACTTCGCTGAAGAAACGTGGCGCGGTGGCCAGGTAGAACACCGCATTGCCAGTGCCGCTGGCGGCGATTTTCGCCGCCAGCGCTTGATAAGTGCTGTCGTCCAGGAAGTCGCCCTGGACGTAGCTGATGCCTTTGGCCAGCTTGGCCCACACCTGCGGGTCAAGGGCTTGATCGCCCTTGCCCGACTTGGCCGCCCTTTCGCTTCGAATGAAATCTTCGAGCTTGCGAGCGAAGGCTTCGTCAGTAATGGCGTTGTGATCCACGCCGATGATCCGCAAGCCATCACCCAGCAAACCATCGCGACTCAGGTTGTACAACGCCGGCATCAGCAGGCGCTTGACCAGGTCACCGTGGGCACCGAACAGGAATAACGTGGTGGGCGGTGCGGGTTCTGCCTTGGATTTCTTGCGGATCGCGTGGGTCATTTTTTCGCAGTCTCCACATGGCCGCCGAAGCCGAAGCGCTGGGCCGAGAGAATCTTGTCACCAAAGGTGCCTTGCCCACGCGAACGGTAGCGCGAGAACAGCGAGTTCGACAGTACCGGTACCGGCACCGATTGCTCCATGGCGGCTTCGATGGTCCAGCGACCTTCACCGCTGTCAGCCACGGAACCGGAAAAACCGTCGAGTTTCGGATCGCTGGCCAGCGCGTCGGCCGTCAGGTCGAGCAGCCAGGACGACACCACGCTGCCACGACGCCAGACTTCGGCGATGTCGCCGACGTTCAGATCAAAGCGCTGATCTTCCGGCAGGTTGGTGCTGGACTTGGTTTTGAGGATATCGAAACCTTCGGCAAAGGCCTGCATCATCCCGTACTCGATGCCGTTGTGGATCATCTTCACGAAGTGGCCTGCACCTGCGGGGCCGGCGTGGATGTAGCCACGTTCGGCGCGATCGTCATCGGACTTGCGGTCCTTGGTGCGCGGGATATCACCCATGCCAGGTGCCAGGGTATCGAACAGCGGATCAAGGCGCTTAACCACCTCGGCATCGCCGCCGATCATCATGCAGTAGCCGCGTTCCAGGCCCCAGACGCCGCCGGAAGTGCCAACGTCGATGTAGTGCAGGCCTTTTTCCGACAAGGTTTTCGCCCGGCGGATGTCGTCCTTATAGAAGGTGTTGCCGCCGTCGATGATGGTGTCGCCGGCTTCGAGCAAGGTGCTCAGGGTGTCGATGGTGTTTTCGGTCGGCGCGCCGGCCGGCAACATGACCCAGACCGCACGCGGTTTGGCCAGGCCAGCCACCAAGGCCGGCAAGTCTGCGGCGCCCTTGGCGCCCTCGGCAGTCAAGGTGTCGATGAAGGCGGTATTGCGGTCGTAAACGACAGTGGTATGCCCATTGAGCATCAGGCGCCGCGCAATATTGCCGCCCATGCGGCCCAGTCCAATGATCCCGAGTTGCATGTGCTGATGCTCCCTACTACAAATAAAGTGTGTCAAAGGTATAGCCCAACGTGACTCATGGGGTTAGTCCAGAGCGTTGGCACATAGTTTCCGGGCATTGTGCCCGATCCTGATGGATAACGTCGGTAATCGCGCCGAAGACACAACGACCATGAAAAATAAAAAAGTTCCCTTGAGGGGCAAAAGAAATCAAAATCAGCGCCGATAGTAGATCAGCACCTGATTGCAGGGGGCGGTTCTACAGTTGAGTCAACCATTTGCGAGGTGAGCAATGGGCACAGTACACGCAGCACGGCCAGCACAAACCCTTTACGTCACGATCCATCGTGATGAGTTGCGTCAGCTAAAAGAAGAGCGCGACCTCTTGAAGCAGGAACTTGCGCAACTGCGCCAGTTGACTCAAGGCACCCAATCACCACCCCTGCCCGTCACCCAGCACGCCCCCCACGCCTGATCTGCTCAGGTGATTCGGAAACAGTCTCGAACTGTTTCCGACCTCGTTTTGCCCCTCGTTTTTCACAATTTTTTCACATTTGCCTATTGATACTGCCGCCCCCCTTATTGCCGCTCGGTTTTCGGGTGGTTTCTGTTCGTCGGCAATGGATGGTTCGACGTTGAAGTGATTTCTGGCTGGAGCGTTGAATGGCATTGTTTAAACGCAGCAACACGTCTGCGAAAGGTCTCGATTGGGCAGCACTTCTCTGGTTATTCCTGTTCTTCTGGTATTTTTCCGGTATCACTCAATTACTCATTCAACTGACCGGCACCTCGGGCTTTTCCGGGTTTCGCCAGGCCTTTGTGATGAGCGCCATCTGGCTTGCACCGATGCTGTTGTTCCCTAAACAGACGCGTGTGATGGCGGCAGTGATCGGCGTCGTGCTGTGGGCCTGTTCGATGGCCAGCCTGGGTTATTTCTTTATCTACCAACAGGAATTTTCCCAGAGCGTCATCTTCATCATGTTCGAATCGAACATCTCTGAAGCCGGCGAGTACATGACCCAGTATTTCGCCTGGTGGATGGTCGCTGCATTCCTTGCCCATACGCTGTTCGCTTATTTCCTGTGGACCCGCTTGCGCCCGGTGGTCCTGCCGCGCTGGCAGGCACTGGTTGCCGCGACGGCGATCGTGATCGCCGTGGTTGGTTACCCGCTGGTCAAACAGACCGCGCGCACCGGCAGTTTCGCGGAAGGTTTCGATAAGTTCGAAACCCGCATCGAGCCCGCCGTGCCTTGGCAGATGGCCGTGGCCTATCACCGCTACCTGGAAACCCTGGCTGGCATGCAAGACATGCTGCACAGCGCAAGCAAGATCCCCCCGTTGAAAAACCTGACGGACACGATGGCCAACCAGCCCGCGACCCTGGTGCTGGTGATCGGCGAGTCCACCAACCGTCAGCGCATGAGCCTCTACGGTTACCCGCGCGAGACCACGCCGGAGCTGGACAAGCTTAAAGATCAACTGGCGGTCTTCGACAACGTCATCACCCCACGCCCTTACACCATCGAGGCGTTGCAGCAGGTGCTGACCTTCGCTGACGAAGAACACCCGGACCTTTACCTGTCTACGCCGTCGCTGGTCAGCATGATGAAACAGGCGGGCTACAAGACGTTCTGGATCACCAACCAGCAGACCATGACCAAGCGCAACACCATGCTGACAACCTTCTCCGAGCAGGCCGACGAGCAGGTGTACCTGAACAACAACCGCAATCAGAACGCCGCCCAGTACGACGGCGATGTCATCGAGCCGTTCAACAAGGCACTGGCCGATGCCGCACCGCGCAAGCTGATCGTTGTGCATTTGCTCGGTACGCACATGAGCTACCAGTACCGTTACCCGCCGACGTTCGACAAGTTCACCGACCGCAAAGGCGTGCCGGACGGTGTGCGCGACGATCAGGTGCCGACCTACAACAGCTATGACAATGCCGTGTTGTACAACGACTTCGTCGTATCGAGCCTGATCAAGGACTACGCCAAGTCCGACCCGAACGGCTTCCTGCTGTACCTCTCCGACCACGGTGAAGATGTGTTTGACTCCGTGGGGCACAGCACCCTCGGGCGCAACGAGAACAAGCCGACTGCGCCGATGTACACCATTCCGTTCATGGCCTGGGCTTCGCCGAAATGGCGTGAAAACCATGACTGGAGCTTTGCCGCCGACCTGAGCAGGCCTTACAGCAGCTCGCAACTGATTCACACCTGGGCCGACCTGGCCGGGTTGAGTGCTGATGAACTGGACCGCAGCAAAAGCCTGGTCAGTGACAGCTTCAAGCCGCGCCCACTGATGATCGGCAACCCTTACGAGCGTGAGGCCCGCCCGCTGATCGACTTCAGTTTGATGAAGCCTAAAGTGGCTCCAGCCGTCGTTAAACAGTAGCTCCATTCAGGGGCCGGTTCCGGCCCCTTTTTGTTGCGCATCGCGCAGTTCCTCCTCCCCCTTTTCAATCACGGGCGCCCGGCTCTGGCGTGCTCATTCCCATTTGACGGAATCGGCAGATAATGTCCCTGCGACATAGCTTCATGGACGAAAGGCCCTGAACCCGTAATGGGAGGCACCCATGAAATATACGACCCTGATCGTTGCTGGCCTGATGACGTTCGGCTCTGCCACTGCCTTTGCAGAATACGGCTCCGAACGCATGCAGTATTACTACGAGACTTTGCATCTCGCGCAGCAAAAGGCAAATGGCTTTGAGGTCAAAAACATTGAACTGCGCGTCCCCAGCGATCAAACCGCACAAATGACCGAATCCTACAGACCGAAGTAATCGAAGCCAGCCGGGCGTCCTGATGGACGCCCTTTTTTATGCCTGCTCGAAAGCGCTCAAGTGCCCCCGGTTAAAGGTTCTTGGTCCAGAACAGCATGCGGCCATGGGCCGGGTCGAACATGCCAGCGGCAAAACCGAACTTGCCGTAAGACGCTTGCGCGACGGCGTTACCTTCAAGGACTTCCAGGGTGATCTTGCAGCAGCCACGCTGGCGGGCAATGTCTTCAACTTTTTGCAGCATTTTCTGGCTCAGGCCCAGGCCACGAAACTGCGGCACCACCGACACGTCGTGAACGTTGACCAGCGGTCGGCAGGCAAAGGTCGAAAAGCCTTCGAAGCAGTTGACCAGCCCCGCCGGTGCACCGTCGACAAAGGCCAATACACTGAAGGCGTGGGGACGCTTGGCCAGCTCCCCCGGCAACTGCTGCAGAATATCTTCGGGCAACGAATGCCCTCCGCCCATCGGGTCTTGGGCATAGGCATTGAGCACCACGCCAATGGCTTCGGCATGCACCGGGTTGGTATAGCTGGCCTGAAGTACAAGAATGTCTGCGGATTCCATTTCCATTGTCGCTATCCCATCAAGTGGTTCCGGCGCGTCACTCGCGCCGCGAAGTCGATGGACAGTATCGCGAGTCGTCATCATCGACAACCTGAACCTGCCTCAAACACCCCATATCAGCGTCTCGGTCCATCCCAACTCGGCAAAGTCCGCCGCTCTCAGCCCCGACTCGCCGGCACAGAAAAACTCGTCCAGTTGAGGCGGTGCGACCGAGGTGCCGCTGAGCATGGCATGGACCTGGCCGCGATGATGAATCTGGTGCTCAAACAGATGAGACAACAAGCGCAGACGGCTGTCGTGTTGCGGTGTGTCCCGGGCAATGGTCACGACTCGCCCCAAATCTGCATCGCGCAGTTGCTCGCAGTAAGCGATCAGTCGATTGTCCACCAGTGATTGCTCACGCTTGAGATCTGCTCCGAGGGTGAACGGCTCATCCACTTTGAAAAACACGTAGCAATCGGGGTGCGGATCGTCACCGCGCAATTCGCGTTCCAGCGCATCCACGTAAAACCAGTCGCACGTCAGGATGTGATTAAGGGTGGCAAAAACACTGGGGAAGAAGCTGACGCGTGGCGCCGCCAGTTCCGCCGGACTCAATTGACGCCAGGCGTTGGCGAGTCGATGGTTGGCCCAGGCATTTTGATAGGCCATGGTCAGCAAGTGATGAGACAAGGGTTGATGCATGATCGCGGCTCCCAAGTATCAAGCGTCGGCAAAACGCTTTAGCTGCATTTCCTGTAACCGGCTCAAGGTGCGGCGGAACGGGAACTCCAGATACCCCTGCGTGTACAGGGCCTCCATCGGCACCTGCGCTTCGAGGTACAGCGGCACCTTGCGGTCGTAGCACTCGTCCACCAGCGCAATGAAACGCCGCACGCCATCGTCGTTGACTGACAGTTGCGGCAACTCACGGTCCCCCGCCACGACGCGCTCGACACCGTCTTCGGTACCTCGGGCGATACGTCCTTCACGTTTTTTGGCGCTGAGGTTCGGCACTTCACTCAACAGGATAGCGCTGTAGGTGTCACACAGCGCCATGAAGTCCATCGCCGAAAAAGGCTGCTCGCACAGGTCGGTATAACGACACCACAGCACGCTGGCACTGGCTTGAACGACATTGACGCAACGGTAGCCAACCGTGACCGGCTCGCTGGACACTGTCTGGCCGACGGTCAACGCCTTGAACACGTCGCCGAGCGCGTCGGGATGCGCGGCATCGGTCACCCAGTAACGCTGCAAGGCAGTGCCCGGATGCAGGCGATGATCTTCGCTGCCTTCCACGGCGATCACCTGCATGTGTTGCTTGATCGCCTCAATGGCGGGCACGAAGCGGTCACGATTAAAGCCATCGGCATAGAGCTGATCCGGCGGCTGATTGGACGTACACACCATCACCATGCCTTGCTCGAACATCACTTGGAACAAGCGCCCGAGAATGATCGCGTCGCCGATATCGTTGACGAACAGCTCGTCAAAACACAGCACCCGCACTTCCTGGCTCAACTCGCGCGCCAACGCCTTCAAGGGGTCGGCGGTGCCAGTCAGTTGAAACGACCGCTGGTGCACCCAGCCCATGAAATGGTGGAAGTGTTGACGCCGGGCCGGCACGCGCAGGTTTTGATAGAACTGATCCATCAACCAGGTCTTGCCGCGCCCGACCGGCCCCCACAGGTAGACGCCAGTGATTGGCGTGTGACCTTCAAGCAACGCTTCGTGGCATTTTTGCAGCGCCCACACCGCGTGTTCCTGGGCTTCGTCCTGGACGAAACCCAAGTGTTCAACGGCGTGTTGCCAGGCGCTTAACGGAGAGTCGACATTCATGCGCGGGAGTATACGTCCGATCTGTAACCACTGCCGAACGCCGCACACGGGCTGTAGCAGCTCGGCAGCTGCTACAGCACGGACGCAGCCTCGCAGGCTCGGCAGCTGCTACAGCACGGACGCAGACTCGGTAGCTGCTACAGAGAGATGTCCAGCCGGGCGATCTTGCCCTGGTCGTTAAGGCGGAACATGTAACGCAACTCAAGCGGGCTGCCGGGAAACGTACCGGAGATCAGGTTGTGTACCAGCACTTTGCCCGTGCGCTGCTGCACATCCAGCACCTCGACCCGGGGTTGATAGCGCTGCGCGGTGTCTTCCATCCATTGGGCAATCGCGCGGGTGCCGATCTGGTGCTGACCCTCATCGAACACATTGGCGTCCTCGGCAAAAAAACTGGCGACCCTGGAGGTGTCATGCGCATTGGCGGCGGCAATGTAAGCAGCGATGGCGGGCGCCAGTGAAGAGGCGGGATTGGACATGTTTGCGGCTCCTTGTCAGTTGATTCTGGAGCCATCCTAAAACAAGCCTGTGTCAGTTCTTGTCAGGAGTGAAACGCCCGGCCTCATCCAGTTGCATCTGCTTGCGCCAGATACGCAGCAAGTCACTACGCCGCCCCGGATATCGCTCGCCCTGCTCATTGGCGGCCGAAATCCGGTCGGTGCGAAAGGTCCGATAGGCACTGCGTAATTCGCACCAGGCAACAATGATCCGCACTTCATTGAGAAACCCCAACGCCAGCGGCCAGATCAGCCGTTGGCTAGGCACCTTGTTGGCGTCTGCGTAGTCGATGCTCAGCTTGGACTGGTCGCGGATGGCCTGGCGAAACACGCCCAACGGCACGGCATTTTCCGGATAGCCATAACCGGGCGGGCCCGGCAGCACCGTCGGGTTGCGCAACGCGTCCTGGGCTTCAGGGGCCAGTACGGCGGCAATCTTGGCCAAGGCGTCGGCTGCCGCTTTGCTCAACACCTCGTCACCGCGCTGATCGACGTAGCGCAAACCCAGCACGATGGCTTCGGTTTCGTCGGCATTGAGCATCAAGGGCGGCAGAAACAGACCGCTGCGCAGCACATAACCGACCCCTGCTTCGCCGAAAATCGGTGCGCCAAGCGCCGTCAGTTCGGCGATATCGCGGTACAGCGTGCGCTCGGAAATTTCCAGTTCGCTGGCGAGCGTTGCCGCCGTCACCGGCCGACTCTTGCCCCGCAGCACTTGCAACAACGTGAGTAGACGAGTGGTTCGCGACACGATGGGCAGGCTCTTTCTGAAAAAGTTGTCGGAGCTTAGCAGAGGCCCCTGTCAGAAAGTGGCAGCAGCGAGTGGGTCCGTTGGTCGCTTGTTTGGCCTCCATGGAAAAGCGTGTTGACGCCATAGATTACCGGCATCATATTTAATACATGTCGCGAAACATCTATATTAAATCCCGGCGTTTTTCCTTCAGGAGTCACCCCATGCATTACAAAGTTTTTGGTCGCAAAACCGGCTTGCGCGTTTCGGAATTGGCGTTGGGCGCCGGTAACTTCGGCACCGGTTGGGGGCATGGCGCGGAACGTGACGAAGCCAAGCGTATTTTCGACGGCTACCTGGAAGCCGGCGGCAATTTCATCGACACCGCCAACGGCTATCAGGCCGGACAATCTGAAGTGATGCTCAGCGAATTTATCGCAGCAGAGCGCGATCGCCTGGTCATCGCCAGCAAATACACCTTGGGGACGACACCGTCGGCGAGCATTTCCCACACTGGCAACAACCGCAAAAACATGGTCCGCGCCGTCGAAGAAAGCCTGAAGCGGCTCAAAACCGATCACCTGGACGTGTTCTGGGCGCACATGAGCGATGGCGTGACACCGATGGAAGAAATCCTGCGCGGCTTCGACGACCTGGTGCGCGCCGGCAAGATCCATTACGCCGGGCTGTCAAACTTTCCGGCATGGCGCATCGCCCGCGCCGACGTGTTGGCCGAGGTGCGCGGTTTTGCACCCATTACGGCGATTCAAGTGGAATACAGCCTGGCCGAACGTACCGCCGAGCGTGAACAACTTCCGATGGCCGAAGCCTTGGGGCTGGCCGCGACGTTATGGTCGCCGCTGGGTGGCGGGTTCCTCACCGGCAAGTACCGCTCCAACGATGGCGACAACCGCGGGAACAAACTCGGCATCCTGATCCACGCGGAAAAAGGCGCCCGCGAAACAGCCCTCCTTGACACGTTGCTCGCCGTTGCGGCCGAGCTGGAGGCCAGCCCGACGCACGTAGCCATTGCCTGGTTGCGCGCAAAAGCCCAGCGTTCGACTACCGCGCTGATTCCGATTCTGGGGTCGCGCACCCGTGAGCAACTGGACGCGACGCTCGGTGCGCTGAATGTGCAACTGAGCGTGGATCAATTGGCGCGACTGGATGGCGTCAGCGATGTGGCCAAAGGTGTGCCGCACGAAACACTTGCCGGATCGTTTTCACGGTTTAGCGGTGACCAAACCCTCGACCTGCCGATCATCCCGGTGGCCTGACACACATCAAACCTGTAGGAGCGAGCAGGCTCGCTCCTACAGGGGACTGTGTTTACCGGTCGACTTTATGTCTGGCCGCGTACAAACACAGCATTTCCATCGCCAATGTCGCCGCCGCCAGTGAGGTAATGTCGGCGTGATCGTAGGCCGGTGCGACTTCCACCACGTCCATTCCTACCAGATTGATCCCGCGCAACCCGCCCAGAATCTCCAGCGCCTGCACCGTGCTCAAGCCACCGCACACCGGCGTCCCGGTGCCCGGGGCGAACGCCGGGTCGAGGCAATCGATATCGAACGTCAGGTACACCGGGTTATCCCCTACCCTCGACCGGATCGCCTCGACGATCGCTTCGCAGCCCTGGCGATGCACCTGACGCGCATCCAGCACCTGAAAACCCTGGTGATCGTCGTTGGTGGTGCGCAAACCGATCTGCACCGAGCGCGATGGATCCACCAGCCCTTCCTTGGCGGCGTGCCAGAACATGGTGCCGTGGTCGACCCGCTTGCCGTCCTCGTCCGGCCAAGTGTCGCTGTGGGCGTCGAAATGGATCAGCGACAACGCACCATGCTTGCGCGCATGGGCCTTGAGCAGCGGATAGGTAATGAAGTGGTCCCCGCCAAAGGTCAGCATCGCGCTGCCGCTGTTCAATATGTGCTCCGCGTGGGTCTCGATGCTTTCCGGGATCGTGTGTGGTGAGCCGTAATCGAAGTCGCAATCGCCGTAGTCGATGACAGCCAAGTGATCGAACGGATCGAACGTCCAGGGCCAGTGACGTTCCCAGGCAATCCCGGTCGAGGCCGCCCGAATCCCGCGTGGCCCGAAGCGTGCGCCGGGACGGTTGCTGGTGGCGGTGTCGAACGGGACACCGCTGACCGCGACGTCGACACCGCGCAAGTCACGGCTGTAGCGACGACGCATGAAACTGGTGATGCCGGCGTAGGTGCTTTCGGCGGCAGTCCCATAGAGGCTGTCGCGGGTCATGGCCTGGTCGTTTTGCATCGGGACGTCCATGGTGATCTCCTTTTTATTATTGATGGCTACGGAACGTGGTCCACAGACGCGTGCGCTGGCGCAGATCCTTGAGGCTCATGCTTTGGTCGGCGTACAAGCGTTCGCGCATCTCGGGCAACGGAAAGATGTCCGGGTCGGTGCGCACAGCTTCATCCACCAGCGGCGTTGCCGCCTGGTTGGCCGTGGCGAAAAACAGCGTGTTGGTCAGCGCCGCGACGGATTCGGGGCGCAACATGAACTCGATAAATGCCCGGGCAGCTTCAGGGTGCGGTGCGTCCTTGGGGATCGCCAGGTTGTCCTGCCAGACCAGCGTGCCCTCCTTCGGAATCCGGTAGACCACTTCGAACGGTTTGTTGGCCTTGTGCGCCTGATCGGCCGCCATGCTGGCATCACCGTTGTAGGTCAGCGCCAGGCAAACGCTGCCATTGGCCAGATCGCTGATCTGCCGGCCGGTGGCGACGTACAGCACATTCGGTTGCAATTGATGCAACAACGCCTCGGCGGCAGCCAGATCCGCCTTGTCGGTGCTGTAGGGATCTTTACCCAGATAATGCAGCGCCAGGCCGATCACCTCTTGCGGCGAATCGAGAATGGCGATGCCGCAGTCTTTCAGTTTGCTGGCGTATTGCGGATTGAACAGCAGGTCCAGGCTATTGAGCGGCACGTTTGGCAAACGCTGCTGGACCGCTTGCACGTTCATCCCCAAACCCAATGTGCCCCAGGTATAAGGCACGCCGTAGCGGTTACCGGGGTCGACGGCCGCGAGTTTCTCCAGCAAATCGGGGTCGAGGTTAGCGTAACCCTTCAGGCCTTCATGGAGGATTTCCTTCAGCGCCCCTGCCGCCAGCCCACGGGCCAACACGCTGGACGATGGCACCACCACGTCATAACCGCTGCCGCCGGTCAGCAGCTTGGTTTCCAGCACTTCGGAGGAGTCGAAGGTGTCGTAGCGCACGTGAATACCGGTTTCCTGCTCAAACCGCTGCAAGGTTTCGGGCGCCACGTAATCGGCCCAACTGTAGAGATTGAGGGTCTTTTCCTCGGCCTGTGCCGAGGCGGCCATGGCGAGGAACAGCGCGGGTAAACACAACTTGAAGACGGGAACCATGACGAGCACCTGACCAGGGGAAGTGGATGCAGCGTGCGCGCTCGGATACATTGGCGAAATACCAAGTTTGTTAACCTGACTTTATGGCGGAGTAATGTTTGATGCTCGGGCAACTTCACGACCTCGACCTGCAACTGCTGCGCCTGTTTGTCCGTGTGGTGGAGTGCGGCGGTTTCAGCGCGGCCCAAGGTGAGCTGGGTTTGAGCCAGTCGAGCATCAGCCAGCAAATGGCCAGGCTCGAAACCCGGCTCGGTTATCGCTTGTGCAGTCGTGGCAAGGGCGGGTTCAAGATCACGCCCAAGGGTGAGCAGCTGTTGACCGCGACGCGCGGGTTGTTTGAGTCCATCGAAGCGTTTCGTCATCAATCCAATGGCGTGGCGGGCCGATTGATCGGCGAAGTGCGCCTGGGCCTGTCCGAGGCCCTCGATCAATCGGTGCTGCAGCGGGTGGCCGATGCGATACGACGCTTTCGTGAGCGAGACGAATCGGTGCGCATCGAGTTGATCAGCGCCATGCCCGGCGAAATGGAACGCCTGCTGCTACAACAACGACTTGACCTGGCCATCGGCTATTTTTCACAGGTGCAGAGCGCCTTTGACTACCGCGAACTGTTCACCGAAACCCAGCATTTGTATTGCGCCGCCGGCCATCCGTTGTTCACCGATGACGCGCCGAGCGACGATGCCCTGCACGCCTGTGACCGAGTCGATCACCCCTACCGTTTTTTGCGCAGTGACGAGCCGTTTCAAGGCAAATTGTGCTCGGCGCGCTCCGAGCAAGTCGAAGGCACCCTCGCCTTCATTCTGTCGGGCAAACACGTGGGCTACTTGCCTGATCACTTTGCCCGCAGCTGGGAAGACAAAGGTTTGCTTCGCGCCGTGCGAGAAGGTGATTTGAGCTTTGAGGTGGCGTTCCACCTGGCACGTCACCGCGCCGTGGTACCGGGCGATGCGCAGAAGGCCTTTGAAGAAGACCTGCTCGCTGCATTTGAATGAATTCCCAGCGATGATCGTTCCCACGCGGAGCATGGGAACGAGAAAACCCGACCTTTCAGGCAGTTATTGTGCGTTGCCCTCGCTGTCCGCTGCTGGCATCCTGCGCCTCCATTTTCCGACCCGGCCCGCCTTTTGGCACGCAAACCATCATGACCGCCTCTGAAAAAGCCCCCGCCTCGCGCAACAACGACCTCATCTATGGCCTCAACGACCGCCCGCACCTGACCGCGACGGTATTCGCCGCCCTGCAACATGTGTTGGCGAGTTTTGTCGGCATCATCACCCCGACCCTGATCATGGGCGGTGCGCTCGGCCTGCAAAGTGAAGTGCCCTACCTGATCAGCATGGCGCTGTTCGTTTCCGGCCTGGGCACCTTTGTCCAAGCCCGGCGCTTCGGCCCGGTCGGCTCCGGCTTGCTGTGCCTGCAAGGCACCAGTTTCTCGTTCATCAGTGTGATTCTCAGTGCCGGGTTCATGGTCAAGGCACGGGGCGGCGGCACCGATGAAATCCTCTCGACGATCTTTGGCGTGTGCTTTTTTGCGGCGTTCATTGAAGTGGTGCTGAGCCAGTTCATCGGCAAACTGCGGATGCTCATCACCCCGGTGGTGACCGGCACCATCATCACGCTCATGGGCTTGTCGCTGATCAAAGTGGCCATGACCGACATCGCCGGCGGCTTCGGTGCACCGGACCTCGGCGCGGCCAGCCACTTGGCGCTGGCGGCCCTGGTGCTTGGCACAATTGTGCTGTTGAACCGGGTCGATGTGCCGTTCCTGCGCCTCGGTGCGATCGTCATCGGCCTGACGTTGGGCTATGTCGTGGCCTGGCTGATGGGCGACGTCAGTTTCGCCAGCCTGCCCGATGTTCCGCTGATGAGCGTGCCGGTGCCGTTCAAGTACGGTTTTAACTTCGATTGGGTCGCGTTTGTGCCGGTTGCGGTGATTTTCCTGGTGTCGCCCCTGGAAGCCGCCGGTGACCTGACCGCCAACTCGATGATTTCCCGGCAACCGGTCAAAGGCCCGGTTTACATTCGCCGGATCAAATCCGGCCTGCTCGCCGATGGCCTCAACTCGGCCATGGCGGCGGTATTCAACAGCATGCCGATGGTCACGTTTGCGCAGAACAACGGCGTGATCCAGCTCACCGGCGTCGCCAGTCGTTACGTGGCGTTTTTCATCGCCGGTTTGCTGGTGCTGCTGGGGTTGTTCCCTATGATCGGCGCGGTGCTGCAACTGATGCCAAAACCCGTGCTTGGCGGCGCCGAGCTGGTGATGTTCGGCACCGTGGCAGTGGCCGGGATCAAGATTCTCGCCGAAGCCGGCCTGCATCGACGCAACATGCTGATCGTGGCGATATCCCTCGGCATGGGCCTGGGTGTGGCGGCGGTGCCAGAGGTGTTGCGCGAGTTACCGATGGCGTTGCACAACATTTTTGAATCGCCGATTACCGTCGGGGCGTTGTGCGCCATCGTGTTGAATATCTTCCTGCCCGAGGAGTTCATCGAGCTGGAAGAAGACGATTTCGACCCGGAAGCCTCGATCCTTCAGGTCATGGAAAACCCCGATATTACGAGGTGAAGCGTACGCCGGGCTTAGGTCGTTCATCGACGGTGAGCTCAAACACATCCGGGCGCGCATAGTGCCCGACCACGTCGTAGTCATATCGCGCGCGGATCAAATCGTCGGTGTCGATATGCGCCGTGAGCAAACCGGCGCCGTCACGCAGCGGCCCGGCCAGGATATCGCCCATCGGGCCGACAATGACGCTGCCACCGGCAATCAGTGGCCGATCCGCCGGCCAGTTGGCGATGTCCACGCCCAAGGCTTGCGGTGAATCCTGGACCTGGCAAGCGCTGACCACGAAGCAGCGGCCTTCATGGGCGATGTGACGCATGCTGACCTGCCACATCTCGCGCTCGTCTACCGTCGGCGCACACCACACCTCGATGCCTTTGGCGTACATCGCAGTGCGCAGCAGCGGCATCATGTTTTCCCAGCACACCACAGCGCCGATGCGCCCGACCTGACTGTCGATCACCGGCAACGTCGAGCCATCGCCCTTGCCCCAGATCAGCCGTTCGGTGCCGGTGGGCATCAACTTGCGGTGTTTGGCCACGAGCCCGGCCTGCGGGTCGAAATACAGCGCCGTGCAATGCAGCGTACTGCCTGAGCGTTCAATGACGCCGACCACCAGATTGGCCCCGGTACGCGCCGACAAACCGGCCAGGGCTTCAGTCTCGGCGCCAGGTACATCGATGGCGTTGGCAAAATAGCGGGCAAACGCCTCACGACCTTCCGGCAGCCGATAACCCAGTTGCGTACCAAACCCTTCGCCCTTGGGGTATCCACCCAGCAATGCTTCGGGCATCACCACCAATTGGGCGCCGGATTCGGCAATGGCGTTTTCCCAGGCAAGAATCTGCTCCAGGGTGTCGGCCTTGCCACCGGGCAAGGAGCCGATTTGCAGCGCGGCAACAATTGACTTGGGCATCGCAGTGACTCCATTGGCATCAGGTGTTGCTCATTCTCCGGCGCCACGGGATCATGAATAAAGCCCGATTCGCTGCTGAATGATATGAACCCTATGAATATCGCCACCGTCGATCTCAACTTGCTCAAAGTCTTCGAAGCATTGCATGAGGAGTCCAGCGCCAGCCGCGCGGCCTTACGCCTGGGCGTGACGCAATCAGCGGTCAGTGCCGCGTTGCGTCGACTACGCGAGGTGTATGGCGATCAATTGTTTGTGCGCACCGGACGTGGACTGGCACCGACGCTCAAGGCCAACCAACTGAAACCGGTGGTCAGCGACGCCTTGAACAAATGCCGTCAGAGCCTGGCCATGGTCGATCCGGCGGCCAATCATTACGAAGGTCGCTCCGTAACGGTGGGGATGTCGGATGATTTTGAAATCGCCTATGGCCGGCGATTGATCGAAGAAGTGGCGCGTACCGCACCGAAGCTGCGGCTGATCTTCCGGCAAACCCACAGCCAGATCGTCGCCCATGCGTTGATGGAACGCAGCATCGATCTGGCGATCACCGCCGGTGGATTCGCCGAACGGTTGCTCAGTCGTCAGGTATTGGGTGAAGGCGGATACAGGTGCCTGGTGGATCGCGCCAGCCTGACCGAAGGGCAATCCATCATCAGTCTTGAGGAGTTTGTTGCCCGCGATCACATCCTGGTGTCGTCCGGTGGTTTTATCGGTATCACCGATGAAGGGCTGGCGGCACTGGGGCTCAGTCGGCGGGTGTGTGCGTCGACCACGCACTTTGCCGCGTTGCCCCATCTGCTCAAGGGCAGTCAGGCGGTGGCGACCATTCCGGCGCACGCCGCGCAAAGCATCGCGGCGCTCAGTGGCCTGGCGTTGCTGCCCTGCCCTTTGGCGTTGCCGCGTTACCCGATCGAACTGGGCTGGCGTACCAGCACTCAGCTCGACCCGGTGGTATTGAAAGTGCGTGAGGCGATTGTCGCGTGTTTTGCCTGAAAAACGGCCTTACTTGTTGGCGGCCATGAGGCGGTTGACTTCACTGCGCACCATGTTGGCGTATTCCGGTGGTGACATTGCGTCGAGTTCGGCCCGGACCCACTCAGCCCACTTGCCTTTGCGCTTGGCGCGCTCACCGAACAACCGCGCGGCCTCACCCTTGGATTTGCCCAGGTTGCTTTGCCAGAGGTCGAACAGACGGGATTTTTCATCTTCCAGCGCCGCGCGCTCGGCGAGGGGTTTGTCGGCCAGATTGAAGCTCATGGGAATTTCCTGCTGCGTAAAATAGGCGACATCTTACACTGTAGGACGAAATGTCCGACTCGGGATTTTCCATCCTGTAGGCTCATCGGAAACATTCACTGCAACTTTTTCGTTGCCGCCAGACTCCATTGTTCACTGTCCACTTACCTGCAAGGAGTACCTCAATGGCTCGCAAAACCGCCGCACAATTGGCCGAAGAGCAAATCAAGGACCTGGCATTCAGCGAGCTGGCAACGCTGATCGAAGAGTCGGAAAAGCTGCTCAACAGCAGCGCCGCGCTGGTCGGCGATGACGCAGAGACCCTGCGTGAGCAAATCGCCTTGAAACTTCAGCAGGCACGGGACTCCGTCAGCCGTGCGCGCGACCGGGCCCAACCCGCCGTCGACGCCACCGAAACCTACATTGGTGGTCACCCATGGCAAACCGTCGCCATCTCTGCCGGGTTCGGGCTGGTGGTCGGATTGTTGTTGGGTCGACGTTAAACGGTGCTGGGTTAAACAGCAAAAAGGCGAGCATTGCGCTCGCCTTTTTCATGCCTGCCTTACACAGGTTTGTAGCAGCTGGCGCAGCCTGCGTCCGGCTGCGCCGCAGTCGTAAATGCTCTACACGCGGATGTCCTGAAACACCGTATCGTTTGATTTTACGACTGCTGCGCAGCCGGACGCAGGCTTCGCCAGCTGCTACAGGATTGTCGTTTCCTTGTTACTGCGCGAGTGCTCGCAGGTTCGCCAGCGTCTCGGCGTCCAGCGAAATGCCTTGAGCAACGGACTTGGCCCGTTGCTGGTGGCGTCGATCACCCGGAAGGCGCTTGAGGCCCACGCCGTGCATCTGCCGCACCAGTTCCTGACTGCGTTCGGCAAAATTTTGCCCGGCCGACTTGCTTGGATCGATCACGATCAGCAATTGGCCAGTCCAGGGAGTCTTGGCGCCCGGGTGATTAGACCAATCGAACTCAAAGGAAAAATTGCCGCCAGTCAGCGCTGCCGCCAACAGTTCCACCATCATCGACAGTGCCGACCCTTTGTGCCCGCCAAAGGGCAGCAATGCGCCGCCTTCGAGAATCGCTTTCGGGTCCTGTGTTGGCTGGCCCAGACTGTCCACGCCCATGCCCGCCGGCAAGCGCTCCCCCTTGCGTGCTGCAATCTGCACATCGCCATGGGCAATGGCACTGGTGGCAAGGTCAAAGACAATCGGCTCGCCATCGGCCCGGGGTGCGGCGAACGCAATCGGGTTGGTGCCGAACAGCGGACGATCGGCGCCGTGCGGCACCACGCAGGTCATGCTGTTGACCACGCTCAGCGCCACCAGCCCTTCATAGGCAAAGGGCTCGACGTCCGGCCACAAGGCGGCGAAATGGTGCGAGTTGCGAATCGCCAGCACCGCAATGCCGGCGCTGCGGGCCTTTTCCACCAACAGTGCGCGTGCCGCCGCCAGCGCCGGTTGGGCAAAACCATTGCCGGCATCGACGCTGACGAACCCCGAGGCAACGTCTTCTACCACCGGCACGGCCTGGCCATTGACCCAACCGCTTTTCAGGGTCGAGACATAACCGGGAATACGAAACACACCGTGGCTGTGAGCACCATCACGCTCTGCGCCGGCGCAGTTGCGGGCCAGGGTACTGGCGACCTCGGCAGAGGTGCCGTGGCGTACAAAAATCTGTTCGAGCAATTGAACGAGCGCGTCGAAATCGAGCGTTTGGGTGTTCGAACTGACGGCCATTTCGGGCGATGCGGTCATCTGAAGCTCCAGTTTTATTATTGAGTACGGGCAACAGGGTGAAACAAGGTTGCAAGGCAACCCAAAAGAGTCGCCGATTAAGCGCTGCTGTACCGGCGTCCTGTCAAGCCTCGGCCACCTGATTGGTTCAAGCAATATGTACCGCACGCAACCTGTCGACTGACCGTATCGTTTTTCCTCCAGCCAATAGTCAGCGATTGCCAACCGATCGCGGCAAATCGAGGAAGAACAATGATTGATCCCTCCGCCCCCTATTTTTTCGACGAGGCAGAACGCGCCTCCTCCGCCCGCCAGCCCGGTGACCGCGAAAAAGCACTGAACTTCACCCTTGACGACCTGAAGTGGTTGAAGAACGTGTATTTGGCGACCGAGGTCGCCCGTATCGCGCAAAAAGACCCTATGCACGTTTACCTGCTGCTACTGAACAGGCCGGGCACGCCGGATATTCCATTGGCTGGCACTTTTGCCATGAGTCGCCCGGATGATGGCGAAGTCACGCTTTACACGCCGTGGAAAGGGTTGGTCAAGTTCGCGGACATGGACGACCTCAAAAGCAAGCTCAAGGAATGGCTGGCGTCGAACCCTGGCAAACGTGAGTTGTTACGCTTTCTCACTATCGATCAACGCCGCGCGCTATCTGCCACCGCGGCAGCTGATATTTCCACGACAGAAATCCCGGGCGCGGTGTTTCAAGACCAACAGGTCCGGCTTGAACGCAACCAGGAACAGAACATCCAGACCATGATGGACCAGTTGCTCAACCTGCCAACGCTGCAATCAATGCTCGATGACACATTGAAAAACGTGTTGCACAAACCGTTTCCGGCCCTGGACCAGCGTCTGACGCGACTGAAGAGTTTTGTCAGTACCCCTTCGGCCTTCGACGAACGTGAACCCCGGCACACGATAACGTCGCTATCGCTCAATGACGCCCTCCTTCACTTTTACCTGACCAACCAGTGGCCTGCGGGCGACTCCAGGCTCTTTGCCCATCCCGGACACGGCCTGAGCAGCGATGCCGATAACCTGGCGTGGGAAAGCGCGGTAAAAGAAATCGCCCACAGTTTCACGCCTCACTTGCACAGCCAGCTCGATGTGTTCTGGAACACCGCCATGAGCAATGGTCTGTCGCGGCGGGCGTTTTTCAGCGAAGGCTTGCGCGATACGTTCCACCATAAGCTTCTACTCCAGCGCCAGGAGGGCACGTTGACGACGCAGGAGTACCTGCAACTGATGAACCTCAGCCTCGCGCCCACGGATGCTCTGAGCATTGAAAAAGTGCGGGTGACCGCCCCCTTCAAGCATTACGTGGAACTGGCCTCGGCCTTGATGATTGGAGGCGCCGACACATTGGCTTTTCTGTACACCCCGTCTCGTGGCATTGAAGCCGCTGACACACTGTCGGCAGTCAAAAAAATCGTGCTGAACATGCTCAAAAGCGAGGGATATGAAGACACCTTGCTCAACTTCATGTCGCTGGAGGAACGCACCACGTTTCTGGGCCTGCCGCCCGATGAACGCTTGATTGAAGGCGCCCCCGTCGTGCAGCCGGCATTTGAAGACATCATGACCACCATCATCGACAAGCAACGCGACAACCTCAGTCATGCCTTGAGCCGTTACCGCGAAAGCGAAGGCACGCTGTCGCCCTATGCCTTGCTCGATAGTGCACTGGATGTCCGTGGTCTGATCGACGACCGCCTGCTGGCCTTCGACGCTGCCGGCCGCTGGAGTACACGGGTCGATCAGCGCTGGAGTGCGCAACCGGTGACCGTACGAGCCGAGTCGGCCAAGGAAGGGCTGGTGCGGCTTGATTCGGTTGCGCAGGCGCTTGATCAACTCCTGGACAAGCATCCGGCCATTCCCCCAGGCCTGCGCACCCTCACCCAGGTACAGAGCCTTGTCAGTTCGTCCGTGGAGAACTTGCAATCAAGTTTTACCCAGACCCTGTCAACGGCGTTGCGCACTGAGTTGAACCTGCGCACGGTCGCAAGGACCTTGGGATCGGCGGAACAGGCCATCATCAAAACCGTGCTCGACAGCCCGGTGCATTTGCAGCGAGCCGCATTGAACGGTTTTTTGCCGCAGGTGTTTTCCCTGGCGTTGCAGGCAAGCGGCGTGGCCGCCCCTCTGAAACTGGCCAGTTGTTTTGTGCTGACCGAACGCGGTGGCCTGGACCCGAAGCATTCGGGCAAGGCCATCTTGTGGACGCCGGCATTGGGATTCGAAGCCTTCGAGGCACTGCCTCCATTACATGCCGAGCTCGATCATCGCCTAAATGACGACACGTTGCGCTTGACCCTTTTGGAGAACCTCAGCCGTAGCGAACGATTACCGGGCAGACGTTACACACGTGCGCCACTTCAGCAGATACACGGGCATTTTCTCGATCACCTTCAAAAGCCCCATGTCCATCTCGACCAGACGTGTATCACTCGCGCATTGGCCACGCCACTTCCCTCCGCGCCACTGACCGACCTGCTGAACCTGGTGGCGTTACGACAGCCGCTGACGGGATTGCGCCGTGCGACGGAGATTGCCCTGTCACTGACGACTCAACAAAAACTGCCGGCATGGCTGGCCAAGGCGTCCCTTAAAGATCTGGTGCTGCACGGGGAACTGCTGCAGCAATACCTCGATTGCGTCAAGGACGACCAGGATTACCTCACGGGCCTACAGTCACTGCAGCGCACGGCTCACGCTGAACTGGAAAAACAACTCAAGACAGACGATTTCAATATCGACCCGGACAAGGTCCTGATCCGGATCAGCGCACGCCCCACTTCGTCGCCCCGTACTCAAACCCTCACCGACTTTGCATTGACGCCTTTCAAGGAACTGGACCAGGCCCGATTCAATCTGGAATCGCTTGAGAACACCGTGATTCCCAAGGAGATGGACGAGCGCTACATCAACGAACTGATACGAAACCTGAAATCGGGTGAGCAACAGCAGAAAATACTGAACGAAGCCCTTGCAGACACCCCGGCCAATGCCGATCGCAGAAAACGCTTTTACCGACAACTGCCCTGGCAACTGATGCATTACGCCCACACGGAAAAACTGCAGGAACGCCTGAGTGAATCGGGATTTGATCTGGTCCGGCAAATCATGGACATGCCCGACGCCATCGCCCGCGCGGCAGTCGACGGTGCCCACGCAATCATTCGTCCGCTGGAATTCCTGGGGATCAAGCCGGCACAGACGATCAAGGTTGCGGGTGTCTACTTGATCGGTTCGGCAACAGATAGCGCAATGCCCCAAGTCCTTGTCGCGCCACACAGCCCTCTTCACGGGATCAAGGAATATGAAAACGAAGGGCAACTGCTGGCGGAGTTGAAAGCGCGGGGACCGCTGCTCGACTGGCTACTCACACACCTGCCGCAACCCGACCGGACACTGCTGGAATACCGGATGGCAATCACTCACAACCGTGGCACTCGAGCAGCAACGTCTTCCGAACCCCGCACCAGCGAGGTAACACTGGCGTCCAATCCGATCAATGGGCACCTGTTCAGCCAGTTGTTCAATGACAATGCGGCGCTGTTGGGTCGATTGCTCGGTTGTCAGGCCGACGACAAAAAACACGGTGAATGGGCGACCATCAAGCACGTGCTGAGCGAAGACCTGCACGAGACCGTCTCGTTTTTCATGGGAAAACTCACTTACCCCATCACTGTGTGGCGCAGTTACCGCGACATCAAGCAATCCGCTGAAGACCTTCAGACGCATAAGTGGGGCGCGGCGATAAGAGCGTTCATCAGCGGCATTGCTCAACTGGCATCGTTACGGCAATCGCAGGCGTTTCAAAGCAAGATACCTTCGACGCCGGACTCCACTGTGCCGCAGGCGCCCGCCCCCGAATTCAAATGGCATGACGTCGACATCACCGGCCCTGAACGCACGCACTTGAAGCGCCATGAAAGCATCGAAGTCGACCTGGGTTCACTGACCATGGACGCATCGCGTGGACTGTATACCCATCCAAAAACCGCAAAACATTACGCCCCCGTTGAAGGAAAGGTGTTTGCGGTCGCCAGGCATGGCACTCGCTGGCGCATTGCAGGTAACCAGATCCGTGGCCCTCTATTACTCCAAAACACAGCGAAACAATGGGGCCTTGACCGAAAAACGTCACAGCCCCACTTCAGCCTTCTCGACCGATTGGATACGGCCATGGCGGTGTGGGGCGGCATGAACATCGACGCCAGTGGAATGGTGCAAATCCGACAAAGGTTTCCGTACAAGGCGCGTCAGATCGAAGAGGCACTGGACCAGGCCACTACCTATGCCTGGACCTGCTTTCGCAATCTGCACTTGCTGAAGAATTCCGAAGAGACCCAGACCCCGGTTCATCAGATCGTCACCGACTTTATCGGCATAGAGCATGTATTGCCCGCGCACGTGGAACAGTTGGAAAAAACCGTGACCGAGGTGTTTGCAGCCTTGCTCGACCCCACGCTCAGGAAGCCCGACTCCGATCGTTTTGTGGTCGGCCGGATGGTCGCCGGCGCGGCGGATGCGTTTGCCTTCATCGCGCCGAAGGATGCGAAGCGAAAGCTACACCTGGTTGAAAAGTTCTTCAGTCCCGGCTTCGAACACTACCGCCAGCACCTGCGCGACAGGCAATTCCCTATCGGTGCCCATAGCCGTGCGATGACGATTATTCATGAGCTGTCACACATCGTCTGCAAGGCTGAAGACATTGCCTACCTCGATGTCAGCCGCCCATTCGCGGATCTGATAGGGACGTCCACCACGATTGCCAAGATGCTCAAAACCGCGTTGTCCGAGGCTCAAAGCACCGGGCTTTCAATCAAGACACCCTATACCCAGCTATTCATGACCCCAGACCCTGATACCGGCGAGTGGGAGGAACTGGGTGATACGTCTCATGAAGATACTCAGCGGGTCAAAGATCATGTTTTAAAGTTGACCGGCGCAGAAAACCTCAGCGGCGCCCGTCATACCTTCAAGAAAGATCCCCTGGTCCGGCTTAAGGTACAGCTGAGCAACGCCGACAGCATCGCCTGGTTGATCGGTCATTTGGGACGACAACTTCACGTCAATGCCCCCTGACCTGAAAAACTCAAATGATAGTTAATTGCCATGACGGCAGTTAGAATGCCGGAAATCAGGACGAGTCAATGACCGACAATTCTCCATTGCCAGCCAAATATGACGCGATCACCGATGCCGCAGCGCACTGGTGCTTGCGTCTGCACGCTATCGACTGCACGGCCCAGGAGCGGGTCGCCTTCGAACAATGGCGTGACGCTCATCCGCTGCATGCGATTGAGTACGAGGCCATGCTGGAGATCTGGGAGGTCGCAGGGGAGTTACCGCGCGCCAAAGCGGACGACCCCGCTGCTCGCTCCAGACCCGCCATGCCGTGGCGCCGTGTCGGCATCGCCGTCGCGTTTTGCGCAGTGGTGCTGCCGCTCGTGGCTTTCAGCGGCTGGAACTTGGGGTGGTTCCCTGATTCGTACCAGCACTTTGAAGCCAGCGACACGGTCCGTCAGGTCACCCTGAGCGACGGCACCCAGGTTGAACTGAACCTTGGCAGTGAGTTGACGTTCAGCCACTACAAGGATCAACGTCGGGTGACGTTGAAAAAAGGCGAAGCCTTCTTCAGCGTCCACCCTGACACGGTGCACCCGTTTGTCGTCAAGGCCGCCAGCGGCAGGATTCGGGTGACCGGCACCCGATTCAATGTCTGGATGTACGAAGATCAGGTCCGTGTGAACCTGATCGAAGGTTCGTTGCTGGTCACCAGTAACGATGACCTTCCCGGCAATGGTTTATCTCTGGGGCCCGCCATGCAAGCGCGCTACAGCGAGGGCGACTACACACCGCAAATCAGTCAAACCTCTTCCGGCGATAATGCCCTGGCCTGGCGCAGTGGCAAACTCATCGTCGATGATCTGGCGCTCATCGATGTCTTGCCGCTGATCAATCGTTACCTGAGCAAACCCGTCACGGTGGCCGATCACCGCACCGGCCAGATCCGCCTTGGCGGTATCTACAACATCAAGGACCTGAACAACCTGGTGGCATCTCTGCCCAAGGTGCTACCGGTTTACCTGACCCGAAACCAGGACGGTAACCCGGTCATCAATTCCATTCCGCAACAAGCCCCCAAAAGCTGAAGGCCGCAATCCTGTGGCGGGTGTGGTCGCGCCGGGTTGACCCTCCAGGCGCACTTTTTGGAGTGCGGCACAGAATCCTCGTGCGAAAACAAAAGACAAAAAAGTGACCCGGCAACGGCATTCCAGATGACCGTCATCACATGCCACTCACATACTGCCGACAAATTTTCTACATTCCGGCCCTCATTATTTGTCGTGCTCGTTCAACTCAATGAATGAAAGCACCCATCACATTTCCTGGCCGGTTCGGAAAAGGAGTTTTTGCATGTACAACTCGCATCTGCCAACGGACGGTAGCAACGCGCCCACAAGCCCAGCCATGGGCACCGCAATTTTCGAGCAACGCGGTGAGCACCATGTCAATGAACGGATCAGATTGCTGCTTAAAAGCTTTGGCCTGCGAACCAGCCTGATTCGCCTGAAAGTGATCGACGCCTTGCTGGTCGCCGCCGAAAACGAACGCAGCCTTGGCGTGCGCGGTGTACATAGCCAGTTGATGGACCTGGATATTCCCCTGTCCTTCCTCAGTGTGCGAGAAGTGTTGAAACGATTGTGCAGCGAAGGCGTGATCATGCTCAATCCGGACAAAAGCTACAGCCTGCATCCGCACGCCATAGCCATGCTCCATCGCGAGCCCTCAGCTCAAGATGCATCGCTCAAGGCTTGACCTTGCGACGCATCACGCCATTAATCACCACCACGATCACCGCCACACCGATGGCGATGTACTGAAACACCTTCTCAGTGATGACACCTTCATTTTGCAAATACGAAAGGCCGAACATGATCCCCAGCACGACCAGAGAGATCAAAATCGAGTATTTCAAACGTTGCGATTGAGTCATTGCCAGTTCCTGAACCTGTAAAAGTATCCACTTTGTATCCGAATGCATGCCAACCCCCTACCTTTCTGCGGGGATGATGCGCTGCAAACGGAGTCTCATGTTACAGCCGATGACGAGTTTTGGCTCCATAGCGGCGTAACCATGAGGATTTTGAAATGTTTCGTCGAATCACACAGCTGATTCCCCTGCTTGCACTCCTGGCCTTGAGTGGCTGCATCGTTTTCCCCCATGGTGGCTGGCACGGCGACCACCACTATGACCGTGGCGGACCCGGTTATTATGAACATCGCTAACTTCCGAATGACTCAAAGGGCCAACCTTATTCACTTTTATTTGTAGGAAACTTCCAAAAAACACTTAACTAATGCCCGCCCCTGCTGCGGGCATTTTCATTAGTTTTGCACCCCCTTCAAACACTTGTACCAGCATCGAAATATAGTGAATACCTTTGAAACACCGGGTCTCATTCATTGATTAGAACCGCCCCTACTCAATGACTACTCTTGTCGTGCAAAACGATAGTCCGTTAATCAACTTGCAGCGAAACAGGAAAACCATGCACAGGCCTTTGATAAACATAAGTCCGTCTCATTTGCTTGGCTTTTGCTTCGCAATAACATTATTCGAACTACTCACTTATATGGCCAGTGACATGATCATGCCCGCCATGTTGACCGTCACCCATGAACTGAACGCCAGTGCCCGACATGTTCCTTTTGCCTTCAATCTGTATTTGGCGGGAGGCATACTTTTGCAATGGCTTATCGGGCCTCTCTCCGACCACTTCGGTCGCCGCAAAATGTTACTCATCGGCTGCGCGGTATTCGCTCTGGCGTGTAGCGCTGCCTTCGGTGTGCAAAGCATTTATGCATTCAACGGATTACGCCTGATCCAGGGGCTGGGCCTGGGGTTTGTCATTGCTGTCAGCTATCCCGCCTTGCAAGAAGTGTTCTGCGAAGCCGACGCAGTAAAAATCATGGCGTTGCTGGGCAACGTGGCACTGCTTTCTCCCCTCCTGGGGCCGTTGCTTGGCAGCCTGCTATTAGAGTGGCTGACGTGGCGGGAGCTGTTTTTACTGTTGGGAATCGGTGGCGTAATGGTCTGGTCGGGGCTTTACCTGTTCATGCCGGAAACCGTGGGCACATTGCGCCATGACGGTGTGCGCCTGGTGGCTGTGCCGTTTGAATGGCGCGGCACTGTTCGTCGCTATGCGGCGTTGCTCACCAACCGGCGATTCCTGAACGCCACTGTCGCGCTGGGTATCATGAGCCTGCCCTTGATTGCCTGGATAGGGCTGGCACCGGTGTTGCTGATGCAGAACCTGAAGTTATCACCGCTTGAATACGGACTGTGGCAGATCCCGGTATTTGCTGCCGTCATTGTCGGCAACCTGATACTCAACCGATTGATCGCCAAGACTGACATCCCACAGTTGATTCGATACGCGCTCTGGCCGTTGTGCGCAGGGCTCATCGCATTGGTCATCCTCAGCGCCTTCGGTGCGTCGACTCCCTGGTTGATCGCGTGCCTGGCGCTATACGCCGTCGGCCTGGGCATGAGCAATGCCGCACTGTATCGCCTGGCGTTATTTACCAGCGACGACAGCAAAGGCCTGGTCTCGGCCATGGTGGGCATGCTCTCGATCATGGTCATGGGCAGCGGCGGGTCAATCCTCGCAGCCGCCGGCGCCGGCAACAGCCATGAATCCTTCTCCCTGATGGCGGGTATCGCGGGGCTCCTGTGCCTATGGCCCCTGCGATTTCTTTTCCGGCGCAACGCTGTCGCGATTGCCGCCTGATCCCTGAGCAAAGGTCTTTTGATGATCCATTTACCTCACACCGATGCGCTGTGCGCGCTAACGAAACCCTATTGTCTGGATTCGGTGCCAGACGGCCTGTTCGATCGGGCGATGAGCGAAATCAGTCTGTTCCATTGCCAGTACACACCTGGCTATGAACGCTGGCTGCACGCCAATGGACTGGATGCCAAGGCGTTAATGTCGATGGATGACTGGTCAAGATTGCCGCCGGTTTTCGCCAACTTTTTCAAACGCCATTTACTATTGGGACCGTCGGGCGAAGGCGCGCTGGAGCTGACATCGTCAGGCACCAGCGGCCAAAAAAGCCGGATGCGCTATGACACGCGAAGCATGGCCGCAGCCCAAGGCATGGTGAACCACATTTTCCGACATTACGGCTGGGACACCCCCGACAGCCCCTGCAACTACTTGCTTTTGAGCTATGAACCCGAAGCGACCATCAGTCTGGGAACCGCCTACACCGATCAGTTTTTATGCAGTTATGCGCCCGTCAACCGGGTCGTTTACGGATTGCGCCTGACTGGCAGTGGCCACGCGTTTGATCTGTTTGGCATCGTCCGCGCCTTGCAGGAATTCGCCGAAGAAGGTTTGCCCGTGCGCATTCTCGGATTTCCGGCGTTCCTGTCCCACGCGCTGCAACACATGATCGACACCGGCATCGCGGACCTCAAACTGCCAGCCGAGTCATTGGTGTTTCTCGGTGGCGGCTGGAAAACCCAGGCCGCACAGCAGATTCCTCTGTCACAGCTGTATGAGCGAATCAATCGCCAACTGGGTATCGAGTTGTCCCGCTGCCGGGATGGCTTTGGTGCCGTCGAACACGCCGTGCCCTACGTCCAGTGTGCTCACCAGCACTTCCATGTGCCGGTGTATTCAAAAGTCTTCGTACGCAACCCCACTGATTTCAGCGTCCAGCCTTATGGCCAGCGCGGCTTGCTTGGGTTTGTGTCGCCGTACATTTCTTCAAGCCCGGCGCATGCCGTAGTGATGAGCGATCTGGCAACGCTACACCCCGGCGCAACCTGCGGGTGCGGCCTGGCGACCGACTGGTTTGAACTGCATGGACGCGCCGGAACCTCTGCCAGCCGAAGCTGCGCGATGGCCGCGTCCGAACTTATTGGAGGGATGTGACATGTATTTGATCAATGGCCAACTGCGTGACGATGTCCCTCTTGAGTCAACGCTTGAGCGTCTACACCAACAACTGCCACGCCTGCTGAGTGGGCCGATCGACAGTGACACCGTGATCGAAACCGCCGCTCGTTTTGCGTTGCGATTACAGACCAATCGGCTTGATCTACCCCTCGATGAAGAACAACACCAAGGGCTAATCGACTTCTGCCAACGCGAAAATCTCAGTACAAAGCTTGAGCGAGAACTGGGCGTTCAACCACGCTCGCTACGCCGAATCGACTACCGGCAAACGAGTTTTGAAAGCTGGCACCCACTGGGACTGGTGGTTCATGTGACACCGGGCAATGCCCCGATGCTGGCGTTCTGCGCGGTCGTCGAAAGCCTGCTGGCCGGCAACATCAACTGGCTGCGCCCCAGCGCCAGTGATGAAGGATTGACTGCGCGGCTGCTCGCCGCCCTGGCGCAGTGCGACAACAGTGGCAAACTGGCCGATTTCATTGCGGTCTTGCCTGTCAGCACGGCGCAGATCCCTCAACTTTGCGCTCACGCTGATGGTGTGTCGGCCTGGGGGGGTGAAATGGCCCTTCACGCCATTCGCCAGCACCTGCGCGCCGGCTGTCGCTGGATCGATTGGGGGCACAGAATCAGTTTCGCCTACCTGTCGCCAGACGCGGCCACTGTTCCAATGCTGGATGCTTTGGTGGACGAGGTTTGCAGTCTGGATCAACAGGCCTGCTCCAGCCCGCAATGGTTGCTCGTCGACAGCTGCGACCCGGGTGTCTTGCAGGGCCTGGGTGAACGACTGGTCGAAGCGTTCAATCGTCGCGCCCCGCAGTGGCCGGCGCTGGTACCGACAGATCAGGAAGCTTCGGAAATCATCACCCGAACTGCCATGGCCCGGCTGGAGCAGTGCTTTGCGGACAAGGTCGGTCAGGTCTGGACCGGCGCCGGATGGCGAATCATCTGGGAGCACGATCAAACGTTGGCGCCGTCGCCGTTGTTTCGCACGCTGCTACTTAAACCGGTGCCGCAACACTTGATCGCCGAGACGTTATTGCCGTGGCGCACCGTGCTGCAGAGCTGTGCATTGATATGTTCTCCCACACAAACTCCCCTTCTGGTGCGCACGTTGGTCAGCGCCGGGGTCACGCGCATTGCGCCTTGCGGGTTTATTCACGATGGCTACACCGGTGAGCCGCATGACGGCGTCTACGCCCTGTCTCGCCTGAGCCGTCGCCTCTCGGTGAGCTTGTCACCGGATGCGGCGATCGTCCGGGCGACACTCGACCCGCGACCTGTGCAGCCCGACACACGCCAAGCCCCGATCATGGATAAAAACGCGTTCATGACTCAGCCAGTCAGTGCCGCGGCACAGCTTTACTTTCGTTCGGGAGGAAGCAGCGGTACACCGGCGTTGGCGGGATTCAGTTATCGCGACTTCCAGCGACAGATGCGCGCAGCCGCCGATGGCATGTTTGCCGCAGGCCTAAATCCTGCTACGGACCGGGTGATGAACCTGTTTTACGGCGGTAATTTGTACGGCGGTTTTTTCAGTTTTTCCACGATTCTTGAACAAATGGGTGTGACCCACTTCCCGATGGGGGCACCGCCGAATGACGACTTCAGCGAAATAGCCCGGATGATCGTGGACCACCGCGTCACCGTGCTGATCGGCATGCCAAGCACCTTGCACCGCTTGTTCTTCAATGAACAGGAGCTTCTTCGGGCTTATGGCGGCATCGACAAAGTGTTCCTCGGCGGCGAACACCCGGCTGAGGCCAGCCTGCGGCTGATGGAAAGTTGTGGGGTGGAAGAGACTCGCTCGGCGATCTATGGCTCGGTCGACGCAGGCCCTCTTGGACATGCCTGCGCCGCGACGGCCAATGGGGTGTTTCATTTGATGTGCGATACCCAGCACCTGGAGATCGTACACATCGAACAGGATGTGCCGGTTCGGGCCGATGAGGTCGGTCGTTTACTGTTCACTTCCCGGGCGCGGGAAGGTCAGGATGTGCACCGGTATGACGTGGGCGACACCGGTCGCTGGGTACCCGGAGCTTGCCCTTGCGGGCTCGACTCGCCGCGATTCGAGTTGCTTCAGCGCCACGGCAAGTTGCTGCGGATCGGCACACAATTCATTTCACCGCAGGCGTTGCAAGACAGCGTCGGCCGACCGATTCAAATCCTCCTGGACCATGCGCCGGACGGTATGGAACGGCTGCGTGTTCTGGTGAATTCAGACGCCGATGAAGTTCTACACAATCTATTGACTGATGAATCACTGGCTAACGCGGTGAATGATTCATTTTTATCGGTGGACGTTCAAGAGTGTGCTGAATCAGCGTTCACTAGAAACACACACAGCGGTAAAACTCCGTTGGTCATTGATAAACGAACATAAATAGATCGCTATTTTACAGCGACATGTCTTTTAACCCTGAAACACCTGATAGATAGAGAACCCAGTGAATTCAATTTATTCGCTTGAACAACTCGTGCCTTATATACGGCAGCATTCAAACTTCTACCGTAAACATCTGCAACACTTGCCGGCGCAAGACGTGACGCTAAATGACCTGCCCTTGACCAATACGGCTGACTATTGGGCAGACAGTGATGATTTGAATCTTTGGGGCGTGCTGACCGGCAAAATCGAGGACGGGCTGGTATTCAAAACCGGTGGATCGACCAGCCATGGCAAACTGAGTGTTTATACCAACAGCGAATGGCAGACGCTGGTGGGCACATTCGGTGCCAGTGTTTCTGCCCAACTGGAGAACGGTGACCGCGTCGCCAATCTGTTCTTTTCCGGCGATCTCTACGCGAGCTTTGTGTTCTTCCACGACTCACTCGCGCAGGTCAAAAAATCCATCTGCGAGTTTCCCTTCACGGGTAACGTCGATATGGCTGTACTGGCCGACGCGGTAGATGAACACAGGATCAATGTATTGGCCGGCATACCCGCTCAATTGTTGCAATTTGCCGCCTACCTGCACCAACACCATCGGGCGCTGCTGGGAGTTGAAACCTTGCTGTACGGCGGCGAAAGTCTGTTTCCCTCGCAAATCGCCGTCCTTAAAACAGTGTTCCCCAATGTGCGGATTGCCTCCGCCGGCTACGCCAGCGTCGATGCTGGCCTGATCGGGGCCAGCGCTCGTGATTGCGCCTTGGGTGAGCATCGGACGTTTGAACCGCACACGTTGCTGGAAATCGTCGATGAACTCACCGGAGAAGTCATTGAAGAGTGTGATCGCACCGGTTTGCTGGTGGTCACCAACCTGACCCGCCAACTCATGCCAATGCTGCGTTATCCGGTAGGCGACCGTGCTTGTTGGCGTGAGCCGGCCACGACGCCGATGCGCAAATTCGCACTCAAGGGACGTAGCGCCCACAGTCAGCGAGTTCGGGTGGGTTCGGTGACCTTTCTGGTCGACGAAATCCTGCAGATCCTGCAGCGTGTCGCTTCCAGTGAGCAATGGCAGTTGGTGATCGAGCAAGAAGAATGCAGGGATATCGTAACGGTGAGGTGGGTACCTGACACGCATTCAACCGCCTCCGTCCCCACCTGCGACGCGCTGCATAAAGCACTGGTCGACCACTATCCCGGCATTGAGGAACTGAATCGCGCGGGGTTGCTGACCTTGCGCGTATTGTCCTGCGCGGTCACTGATTTGAAACTTCACCCGCGCTCCGGCAAACAGATGCGGGTCCTGGACCTGCGGGTATACGACACCCCCGTTACGGAGCGCATGTGATGTTCAAGCTTGTTTATCGCCGCTACCAACCCGGTGATGGGAGCGCCGTAAGCCAGTTGTTTCGCGAGGTCTACGGGGATCATTACGCTCGACCGGATGTTTATCTGCCAAACATGATCAGCCAGCACAACGCCGACGGCCACTGGACATCCATGCTGGCGGTGGACGGCGAACGTGTTCTGGGACACGCCGCGTTATGCCATGACACGCTCTCAGATACCACTGAACTGGCCCTCAGCGTGGTCCATCCGGCCGCGCAAGGGCGAGGAATCTCGTCACATCTGAGTCGGGAATTGCTGTTCCTGTCGCAAGCACAGGGGGTCAAGCGCATCCTGATCAAACAAGTCACCCACCATCCCTACACGCAGCGCATGGCGTTCGGCATTGGCTTTCACAGCACGGGACTGCTTCCCGACTACGCGCCGTCACCACTCACCGCGCCTCTGCCGGAAACCATCGTGATCGGTTGCTACTCGGTGGAAGAACACGCTCGCCCCCTTCCCGACCTCGCATGGCCGGAGAGTTGCCGCAGGTTGATGCAGCGTTTGAGCGCGGTGTTCGGGACGTGCCAGCTCATGGCATCGCCACCTTCGATGCCGTTGCAAATCCGCCAACACTATCAACGCTACGTCATCGTCATTCACCGCTTGAACGAGCGCCTGCTGGACCAACTCTGGCGGCTGCCCGGCCATTGGCTGATTTGCGCCAAACTCCAGTTGTCACAGCACTTCACCGAGGACCTGCAGCGAATGACGATGCTCGGTTTCACCTTCACCGGGTTGATGCCCGCTCCCGGCGACCATGGATGGTTCGCCCTGTTTCATCGAGGGGCGAGGCCACGCCACCTCAGCCTGCATTGCCCGGACATGCAACAGTTGCACGACGACTTGCAGCGCAACGTCGGGGCACTGGACACCGCGTGTTCAGCCGCTTGAGTCCTTCTTGTAAACGTTAAGACCCGGCTGCGCGCAAAGCTCCACCAGCCAGTCGACAAACACCCTCACGCGCTGAGACAACTGGCGGTGAGGCGGATACAGCGCCGTCAGCGGCATCACCGGTGGCGGCACGTTCGCGAGTACTTCACACAGTCGCCCTTCCTCGAGTTGGCGGGCGACGTGGTAATACGGCGTCTGAATCAGCCCATACCCGGCCTCACAGGAGGCCAGATAGCCGTCGGCACTGTTCACCGACACCTGTTTGGGTAAATCCATGTGCTGTACTTGATCGCCGAGCTGGAATTCGAGCCCGAAACGCTTGCCGGTGCTCGCGGAGAAGTACTCCACCATCCGATGCCCTTCGAGGTCTTCCAGACACTGAGGCGTTCCGTGGCGTTGCAAATAGTCCGGGCTGGCACACGTGACCTGATCCAGCATGACCAATGGCCGTGCCACCAATGAATCGTCCAGTGCCTGGCCACCGCGCAACACGCAATCGACACCTTCGCGAATCAGATCGACGGGACGGTCGTTCAACCCGAGCTCCAGTTCGATCAACGGATAACGGCGGGTGAATTCGGGCAGCTTCGGAATCACCATCAAGCGCCCTATCCCCGCCGGCATGTCCACACGCAGCAGCCCTTTGGGGTTGTTCCGTGCGGCGGAAAATACCGCTTCGGTTTCCTCCAGGTCTGCCAGCAATCGCACACAACGGGGGTAATACGCCGCGCCGTCGAGGGTCAGGCTGATCTGTCGCGTAGTACGTTGCAGCAGTTGCACCCCGAGATGCGCTTCAAGTTGCTTGATCAAAACAGTGACCGATGCCCGGGGTAATTGCAGGCTGTCCGCCGCTTTGGCAAACCCGCCGAGCTCGACGATTCGGGTAAATACGCGCATGGCGTTGAAACGGTCCATTGCTGTGGTGCTCTTGCTGATTATTTAGATTTTACGAACAGTGATAGCAGTTTTAGCCGGTTTATCTTGTTTCTGTCGAGGTCGACACTGTGCGCTCACACCACAGGGAGTTGATTTCATGCAAACACGTCAATTGGGCAAAAACGGCCCGCAAGTCTCCGCCATTGGCCTCGGCTGCATGGGCATGACCGATTTCTACACCACGGGCGTGGACATCCGCGAGGCCACTGCCACCCTGCATCGTGCGCTCGAATTGGGGATCAACCTGCTCGACACCGCCGACATGTACGGCCCTCACACCAACGAAGCATTGATTGGCAAAGCCATTGTCGGCAAACGCGAGCAGGTGTTTCTGGCGAGCAAATTCGGGATCGTCCGCGACCCGTCCAACCCCACGGCACGGGGCGTCAATGGACGGCCGGAATACATTCGCACGTCTATCGACGGCACCCTCAAACGCCTCGGCGTGGAAACCCTGGATTTGTATTACCAGCATCGGATCGATCCGCAGGTGGCCATCGAAGAAACCGTCGGCGCCATGGCCGAGTTGGTCAAGACCGGCAAGGTGCGTTACCTCGGTTTGAGCGAAGCCTCGGCCGCCACGCTGGAACGGGCGCACAAGGTGCATCCCATCAGTGCGCTGCAAAGTGAGTATTCGTTGTGGAGTCGCGATCAGGAAGAGAACGGTTGCCTGGCCGCGTGCCAGCGATTGGGCGTCGCGTTTGTGCCCTACAGTCCATTGGGGCGCGGCTTTCTGACGGGTGCGTTAAAAAGCCCGGATGACTTCGCGGCAGACGACTACCGGCGTTTCAGTCCGCGTTTCCAAGGCGAAAACTTTGCGAAGAATCTGTTGCTGGTGCAGCAGGTACAGGCATTGGCGACAGACAAAGGCGTGACAGCCGGTCAGTTGGCGTTGGCCTGGGTACTGGCGCAAGGTGACTACCTGATTCCGATTCCAGGGACCAAGCAGCGTAAATACCTTGAAGAAAACGTCGCCGCCCTGGAGGTAAAACTCAGCCGCGACGAGCTGCAAGCGCTGGAAGGAATCTTTCCGGCAAATGCGACGGCAGGCTTGCGCTACCCGGAGGAAGTCATGAAGTTGCTTGACCGCTGACAACATTGCCGGCCCGTTCGTTGTCCGGAACGGGCCGGCAACCGATCATGCCTTGGCGTTGACGCCCTTGTCCAAAGGGACCGTGGTTCCGTTGCCTTTGCCATAAGTGTGCAAGTTCTGCAGCACGTAAATAGCCGTCTTGTATTCCGGGATCAGGCCAACGGCGTACTTGTCACCTTTGATGCTGTTGTTCTGGATGGTGTCCAGTTGGGTGGCAAAGTATTCCAGCGCATTAAACTTCGCATCCGGGTCGTTCTGTACCCCGAACCGGTCAAACTTGTCACCGGCGTTCATCAATGTCATCGAGGTGATATCAGAAATAAGCCCTCTGCCTCGTAAGAAGGCGGCGAGATTGCCCAGTTGTTTCGACGAAACATTGGCCGGGTCGAAGCCTTTAACGTTTCTATGCAGTTTTTGTTCATCCATTTTCGCCGTATTCAGCGCGTTGGGATTGGTGCCCACCAATGCCAGCATCTGCTTGACTCTGGCGTTTTGCGTCACAGGCTTGCCGTTGCTACCTGTGTTCTGAATCAGCAGACCGGCCTTGGCCGTCCAGCCCCCGGTATAGCCGATAGTCATGACTGAATTCCCGACTGCGTCACCATAAACAACTCCTTGTCCGACCGAGTTTAAAGTCGGCGAGTATCGGCGTGGCAACTGGCCACACCAACAACTTATTCCATATTTTTACAATTTCCGTACATTTCAAATACAAACGATCAAGTGTTTAGTTTTATTGCTCTAAACACACTGTCCATAAAACGTATGAACAACTGAACAGGCTCTTTGTACGCCTTGGTTAGTTCGTTTATTTCAGACTCGATACGCTCAGTGCCTGACGCCTCGCTATCACACCTCCCAACCTTGGACGGTCGTACCTAAAGCTATCCCTGCGCAGGCCGATAGCCCGACGAAGCACCGCCGCTTAATCCAAGCCCAATAATAAAAGTGCTGCACACAAGGACCGGTCCCATGCCCCCATTCCGTACCATTCAGGGTCGCTACACACTATTTCTGGTGCTGTTTATCCTGCTGCTGTTTGGCCTGACGGTGGCCGGCATCAGCCAGTTGGTTGCGCCTAAACTGCGCCATACCGAGGAACAGGTCGCCCTCAATCGCATCGCCGAAGTCGCCCAGCAAATTCAGGGTGAACTGAACAAGGTTCAGGCCCAGCAGCGCAGCATTACCCAAACCATTCCTTTGCTCGACAGCGCTGCCATTGACACGGTGTTGCCAGGCCTGGTGGATCAGTACGGTGAATTGAAAGTGTTCGGTGGCGGGATCTGGCCATTGCCCGGCCAGCGCGAAGCCGGGCGAAACAAGTTCAGCACTTTCTGGCACCGCGACGCCTCGGGCAAGCTGGCGGCCAATGCCTTCTGGAACAGCGACGCCGCGCCGAACTATTACGACCAGGCCTGGTACAAGGGCGGCATGCAAACACCACGAGGCCAATGCGCCTGGGCGGCAGCCTACAAAGATGACGCCAGCGCCGAGCCACGCACCAACTGCGCCATGGCCATTCAGAAAAATGGCGTGGCGTACGGTGTCTCGACCATCGACGTGACGCTGGGCTTCTTCAACGACCTGATCGCACGCAAGGAGAAAGACCTCGGCGCTGAAATGCTGATCGTCGAAGCCGATGGCAAGATCATCAGCAACAGTTCGCGCATCAGCGGCCCGATTGTCCTGAAAAACATCAGTGAACTGGCAGGCAACTCGCCGTTCGCCAACCTAGTGAAAGCCGGCCTGCAAAACCGCGACCCGTCGCAGCGCGTCGAATTTGATAACAACGGTGAAGACAGCACCTTCTTCATGCGCCCGATCGAAGGCTCGCCGTGGTTTCTCGCCACGGCCTTGCCGACCAAACTGATCACCGCCCAGCGCGATGACGTCCTGAGCACATTGAGCCTGTTGCAAATTCCGATGGTGATCCTGCTGGCAATGCTGCAGATCTACGCGATCCGCCAACTGGTCCAGCGCTTGAAAATCCTCAAGGGCAATATCGATGCGCTGTCGACCGGCGACGCCGACCTGACCAAGCGCATCATCATTCGCGCCGAAGACGAACTGGGCGCCATCGGTCATTCGGTCAACGCGTTTCTTGTCTACTTGCAGAACATGATCGGTGAAGTGACCCAGGCCACCGGCGCAATGGCGTCCAGCCTCGATAATCTGCAACGTACCTCGGCGCATACCAGTCAGATTCTGGTGCGTCATGCCTCGGAAACCGATCAGACCGTCACCGCCATCACCGAAATGAGCTCGACCGCTGAAAGCGTCGCGCAAAACGCTGCCGAGACGGCCGCTTTCACCAAGCGCGCCAACGAAAACGCCGACCGTTCGCGGGTAGTGGTCGGCGAAGCGTCCAGCAGCGTGATTGCATTGATCGAAGAGGTGGCGAGCGCCACCCACAAGGTTGAAAGCATGCAGCAGGACGCCCAACGCATCACCGAGATTCTCGGGGTCATTGGTGCCATCGCCGGGCAAACCAACCTGCTGGCGCTCAACGCGGCCATCGAAGCCGCGCGGGCCGGTGAGCAAGGACGAGGCTTTGCGGTGGTTGCCGATGAAGTCCGCGCCCTCGCCGGCCGCACGCAGGACAGCACCTCGCAGATCAATGAAATGCTGACGCGCCTGACCCAAGGTGTCAGCTCATCGGTCAGTGCGATGGAAAACACCCAGGCCAGTTGCCAGTCCGCCGCCGATGCGACTGCACGGGTCAACTCCGGCCTGGATGAAATGGCCGGTTCCGTCAGCCACATCAACAGCCTGAGCACCCAGATCGCCACCGCCGCCTCGCAACAAAGTGCGGTCACCGAAGAGATCAACCGCAGCATGGTGCAGATCCGCCACATGGTGGAAGAACTGGTGAAGAGTGGTCAGGCCAGCGAGCTCAATACCCGGCAATTGCTGGAAGCCAATGCGCGGGTGAGCTCGATCATGGGGCGGTTCAAGGTTCGGTGATTGCCTGAACCTTGAATTGAACCCGAATCTGTACCTGTACCTGTACCTGTACCTGTACCTGTACCTGTACCTGTACCTGTAGGAGCCGAGCTTGCTCGCGATAGCGGTGTGTCAGTCAACAATTATGCTGGCTGACACATTGCTATCG